>JAFZXQ010000044.1 GCA_017616705.1 Clostridia bacterium
AATATATATTGTAAGAGTATCATAACCCTGCTTTTTAATATTGGCAACACCATGAACGTCAACGTCTTTAATTAACATTGGGTAAATCTTTGAATATTCATCATACTTTACCTTGCTGACACCATAATAATTTCCATTAGCATGAACTTTTTCATATTCAATAAACTCTTTGTTATCAATTCGTTTTAAAAACTCATCAAAAGAAATGAAGCAATAAAACTTTCCATCAACTTCGCCTGGCCTAATATTTCTAGTTGTAAAACTTGGCAAAACTGCAATTTTGCCATCAAATTTTGTTAAAATGGCTTCAATAATTGTATTTTTACCACATCCACTTGGTCCTATAACTAAAACAAACATTACTTTTTCTCCTTTAATAATGCTTCTAATTCGTCAATATAAAGTGAATAAAGTTGAAGCGCATTGTCGTAAAGTTTTTCATCAAGAAGGTCAATCCCAGCAAGTTTTAAAAGTTCTTTCGGTGATTTTGAACTTCCTGACTTTAAGAATTCAAGATAGTTATCTTTATAAACCTTTTCACCAGAAAGAAGATTGCTACAAATATTAATAGCACTAGCAAAGCCAACAACATATTTATAAACATAAAATGGCGAATAAAAGTGAGGAATTCTGCTCCACTCAACTCCACTTAATTCGCTAATTTGAACACTATTCCCAAAATATTCTTTTAATAATTCATAATACTTTTTATTTAGATCTTCAAATGTTACGCTCTCTCCGCTTTCAATTCGTGAGAAAACAAACATTTCAAACTCAGTATATAAACTCTGCTTATAAATTGCCCCATAAAAATCACCAAGCAAACTATCAATTGCCGCAATCTTTTCATCAGGGTCAGTTGTTGAATCAATAATATATTTTTTAGTTAAGATCTCATTAACCGTGCTTGCTATCTCACAAGTTAACCTAGAACATTCAAACGTCCCAAATGGTTGGCTAAGCCCTGCAAGATAACTTTGCATAGCATGGCCTAATTCATGAGAAAGCGTACTAACCGCTTCGGCGGTGTTATTATAGTTAGTTAAAACAAATGGATGAACGTCATAACAAGAAATACAATAACAACTGCTGTCTTTGTTTTTAGCTGGATATAGGTCAACCCACCTATCATGAAGGGCGTGATTAATAAGAGTTATATAGTCTTCGCCCATAACCTTAAGCGAATCTTTGATTGTTTTTTCAGCCTTAGTGTAATAATATTTCGGTGGTTTTGAATTTGAATATGCTAGTGGAGCAAAAATATCATAAAGTGAATAGTCATCAATCTTTAATGCCTTTTTACGAATTTTTTGCATCCTTTGAAGAAGTGGCAAGGCCTTTTTAACACTCTTTAACAAAACGTTAACAATATTAACATCTGCCTCATCATAAAAACAATGTCTTTCAAAAGTTGTTTTAAAGTTATATGTTTGAGTTATAAAATTAGACTCCCTGCAAGCATTAAGATAAATCCCTGAATAAGTTAAGTTTAGTTTTTTATAAGCTTCATAAAGTTTATTATAGGCTTGCTCTCTTACAAACCTGTCAGGGCTATGCAAAAATTTAGAATAATTTGAATTATTCAATGTTAAATGTTTACCATTTTTTAAAACAATATCCGCAATTGGCATTTCAATATCGCTGAGCGATTGAAAAATTGATTCAAAATCAGAAAATGAACCAGTATGAGAAACTAGTTTTTCAATGTTTTCTTCCCTAATATGAGGTTTATTTCTAATTAATAATTCAAGGCTTCTCTTAAAATTTGCAAATGCCGGATCTTTCGCCATTGACCTTAATTGGTCATTAGCAAGTTTTGAAATTTCATCACCAGCAAAACTTGTTGCTATCCCAGCCTTAACTGAAACATCTTGCGCAAGATCTGTTATTTTAGCGCATTCCGCCTCAGCCCCACACGTGCTCTTTTTCATGTGTGAAAAAACAATTATCTTTTCAAGGCTGCGCTCCATCTCTTCTTCAAGATTAAGATAATTTAAAATTGTGTTAGGGTTATTAAGTTTTCCCTTAAACCCCTCTAATTTTCTTAGTTTTAGCTTTAATCTGTCGCAATCATTAACAAAGGCTTCTAATGAAGGATAAATGTCTTCAATTCTCCAGATAAACTTTTCTTCTTGCTTTTTTCTTTCCATAATATCCTCGTAAAGAAAGTTTATCACATTTTTATTCTTATGCAAAATAAAAACGACCCAATTTTAGGTCGTTTTAGTCTATTGGTTATTTCTGTCGTGTGATGCAAAAAGCCTTGTTCTTTTAAATAAAAGTTGAATGAGTAGCCAAATTCCAGCAATACCAACTATTGCATAAATAATTCTTGTAAACAAGCCAACGCCAAAGATCCATGTAACTAGGTTCCAGCTAAAAACACCAACTAAAAACCAGTTAAGACAGCCAATAATTGCAATAGACAACGCAATTATGTTTGCAATAATCATAAAAACTCCCTCCTTTCTTTAGCATGCTCAAAAATTATAAAAAAATACAAAAAAATAAGGGCCGAAGCCCTTAATCTTTAAATCTCTAAAAACCGCCGTAAATAACGTTAAGAATAAGAAATGCAATACATAAAACTAATAAAACAGCAGCGTCAATAGCAGTAAGTTTTTTGATTTTACCTTGTAATGAAGCACCTTTATTCCTGTTATAGAAAGTATCAGCGTTTCCGGTTACTCCTGTAATACCATTGCTTTCACCTTTTTGGCTAACAACAGCAATAATCATAAAAATAGCACATAGCGCAATAACACACGCTATAACAATTTTCAAAACAGGAACAACATTTTTAGCAAATGCGCTAACTTCTTTGTTCTCATCAGCAAGTAATAAATTTAAAATTTCCATAAATCTCTCCCTAGGCAACTAGTAGTATAACATAGTAAGTAAAACAATTCAAGTATTTTTAACTATTTAACCATCACAAAATAAGCAACAATAAAGCTAACAAAAGCAATCAAAACAATAACCAAAATAATCTTGTTAATGGTTTTATTTGCTGCAAACATTTTTAAACCAAAAATGTCAACAACTAATATCGCCATTAAGAATAAAAATATTCCAAGATAAAGAACAGTTAAGTTTTGTTCTTTTGCCGTTTGCTCTAACAACAATCTAATATTAGAAAGTAAGAAATTCATAACCTTCTCCTAAACTAACGTTTTCCCCGTCATCTCTTCTGGGATTTTTTCTCCTAATAATTTTAACACAGTTGGTGCTATGTCTGCAAGAGTTCCTGAAATTTTCTTGCCTTTTCCTTTAAATTTTTCTCCAACAATAATAATAGGAACAAGAGCAAGCGAATGTGATTTATTTGGCGTTCCATCAGGATAAACCATATAATCACTATTTCCATGGTCAGCAGTAACTATCGCAACCCCACCTGCTTTAATAACAGCATTAACAACTTCACTAACCTTTTGATCAACAAACTTAACGGCAGTTTTAGTTGCATCAAAATTACCGCTATGCCCAACCATGTCGCCATTTGCAAAATTGAGAACAATTACATTAAATTTATGAGAATTTACGCCTTTAATTGCCTCTTTTGCGATTTTTTCGGCGCTCATCTCTGGCAATAGATCATAGGTTGCAACCTTCTCGCTATTAATTAAAATTCGGCTTTCATCTTTAAATGGCTCATTTTTACCTGAGTTAAAGAAGAAAGTAACGTGAGCATATTTCTCAGTTTCAGCAATTCTTAATTGAGTGTAACCCCTGTCAGCTAAAACTTCACCCAATATATTTTTAGGTTTTTCTTGATCATAAGCAACAATAACGCCGCCTAAACTTTCATCATAATTAGTCAACGTTACAAGCGTTAGATTTAACTTAGTCGTCCAGTCAAAGTCATTGTCGTTGCTGAAAACACGTGCCGTCTGCCTAGCCCTATCAGTTCTAAAATTAAACATAATAAGACTATCGCCATCGCAGACTTTGCCTTCATATTTTCCATTTTTAGTTATAACAATTGGTTTAATAAACTCATCTTTTTCGCCAATCTCATAACTAGTGTTAATACCTTCTTCAACGCTTTCCGCCGTTTTAGCAATTCCGCGCGTTAATGCGTCATAATAAAGTTTAACTCTATCCCAGTTTTTATCTCTATCAAGAGCGTAAAACCTTCCGCATACATCACTTATTTCGCCTGTTTTATATTTCTTAATAGCGTCTTTAAGTTGCTTAACATATAAAAGCGCTGATTTTGGCGGAGTATCTCTTCCATCAGCAATAAAATGAACATAAACCCTTTCTAATTTATGTTCAGCACAAATTCTAATTAATTCAATTAAATGATTAATATGGCTATGAATTCCGCCATCGCTAACAATGCCCATTAAATGCATTGCTTTATTATTTTTCTTACAATTTTCAATGGCCTTACCAATTGCAGTGTTTTTCTCAAAAGAACCACTTTCAATCTCTCTGTTTATTCTAACGATTGATTGATAGGTAACTCTCCCTGAGCCTATGGTTTGATGACCAACTTCACTAGTTCCCGTTTGACCAACAGGAAGCCCAACCGCCAATTCGCTCGCCTCAAGCGTTCCACAAAGATAATCTTTTGCAAGCTTTTGTAAGTTTGGAGTTGTTTCTTCAGTTACGGCGCTAACACTAGGTAGTTTGGGCATTCCAACGCCGTCCATAATTATTAATGTTATCAACTTATTGTCTGTCATAATACCTCGTTTGCAGTTTTAATTAATGACTCAAACTTAACAGGATCAAGGCTTGCCCCACCAACTAAAACTCCGTCAACACAGTTTAGTTTTAAAATTTCAGCTGCATTTTCAGGTTTAACGCTTCCACCATATAAAACTTTAACATCGTTACCATAGTTTCGTTTAACATAATCTTTAACGATCTTATGTGCAACTAAAATATCTTCTTCTGTTGCAACCTTCCCTGTTCCTATTGCCCAAACAGGCTCATATGCAATGATAAGGTTACCTAGATCTTCTTTTGTTAAAATTTCTAATTGGTTAACTAAAACACTTTCAATGTTATCGTGTTCTTCAAGCGTTTCACCAACACAGAAAATAACTTGCAAACCATATTTGTTTGCAATATCTAATTTCTTTCTCAAATCGTCATTTGTTTCATTAAAAATATGGCGCCTTTCGCTATGGCCTAGAATCGTAACATCTGCCCCAGCATCTTTAACCATTTTGGCGCTTATTTCGCCCGTATAAGCCCCTTCTTCATATGCACAAATATTTTGAGCGCCAACTTTACTTCTATCCTTTAAACAATCAAAAACAGGCTTAATTAACGTTGCTGAACAGCAGATCATATAGTTACCTGCCCTTTTATCAAAATGAGAGCAAAACTCTTCAGCTTCGCCTATTGTTTTATTCATTTTCCAGTTCGCAACAACTAATTTTCCCATATTAATCTTCCTTATCTAAAAGCATTTCAATTCCAGGCATATTTGCCCCTTCTAAGAATTTAAGCGTTGCTCCGCCACCTGTTGATATGTGGTTAATCTTATCGGCATATCCGCTCTCATTAACGCTTGAAACACTATCGCCACCACCAACAACACTAACGGCTTTGCTCTTAGCAACATATTTAGCAACTTTCATTGTTCCCTTTTTAAATTTATCAAACTCGTAAACGCCCATAGGACCATTCCAAACGATAGTTTGAGCGTTCATAATTTCCTTCTTAAACGCCTTTAATGTTTTAGGCCCAATATCAAGCGCTTGATATCCATCAGGAATGCTAAGCGCATTAACACATTTCGTTTTGCTATTTGGCGCAAATTCTTTAGCAACAATAACATCTTTAGGAATAACAATCTTAACGTTTTTCTTATCGGCTTCGTCTAATATTTTATTAGCAACAGCAATCTTATCTTTTTCATATCTAGAAAGCCCTAATTTGCCACCTTTTGCTGCAAGGAAAGTATTTGCCATTGCCCCACCAATTAAAATAGTGTTGGCTTTTAAAAGCAACTTTCCAATAATTCCAATCTTATCGCTAATTTTTGCTCCACCTAATATAACAACAAAAGGTCTTGCAGGATTATCCATAACCTTGCTTAAAGCAACAATCTCACTGCTCATTAAGAATCCAGCAACTGCAGGAAGATAACAAGCAACCCCTGCCGTTGAAGCATGAGCCCTGTGAGCTGTTCCAAAAGCATCATTAACATAAATTTCAGCAAGGCTAGCAAGTTCGCCTGCAAACCTTGAATCGTTTTCTTCCTCTTCTTTATGGAATCTTACGTTTTCAAGAAGCATAACTTGACCAGGTTTAAGATTAGCGCTTAACTCTTTTGCACTATCCCCAATAACGTCGCTCGCCATTAAAACTTCTTGACCTAAAAGTTCACTAAGCCTTTTGCTTACAGGCTCAAGAGAAAGTTTTGGGTTAACCATTCCATCTGGTCTTCCAAGATGTGAGCAAAGAATAACTTTTGCTCCGTGTTTTATTAAATATAGAATTGTTGGCAAACTAGCCTTAATTCTCGTATCATCAACAATGTTTCCCATTTCGTCAAGAGGAACATTAAAATCTGCTCTAACTAAAACTTTTTTATTTTTAACATCAATATCTTTAAAAGTTTTCTTATTCATAATAACTCTCCTATTATTAGTTACTATATTAATATTAACCAACATAAAAGAATAAGTCAAATTTTTATTTTGTTTTTTAATTTTTTGCAACAAAAAACCCGCTAAATGCGGGTTTATTAATTATTCTTCGTCGCTATCTTTTTTATTTTTGCCCATAAGAGTTAAGATTTCTTGCTCGTCAGCGTCAAGTCTTGCTTTCTCGCCTTCGAAGAATGCTTGCATCTTTTTGCTGTTTTCATATTTTTCTTTGTTAGTTTCAAGATAATTTTCAGCATCTCTTATGCTTGATTTTAAGTCATTGATATGAACAGTTAACTCTTCTTGTTTTTGTTTCTTTTCTTGGTCAATGTTTTTGATATCAGTAACACTATATAAAACAAGGTTTAATTTAGTTAAGTCGTCAGCTTTCTTATCAAGAAGTTTTTGGTTTCTAGCCATTCTTCTTTCAGTTCTTTCATATCTGTTAACATCACGGCTAGCCTTTGTTAAGTCAGCGTCAACTTTCTCTTGAGCTTCTTTAACGCTAGCAAGTCTTGTTGAAAGGTCAACAACTTCTTGTTCTTTTACTTCTTCTGGTTGAACGTTGTTGTTGATAACTTCTTCAGTTTTTTCAGTTACAACGATAACTTTAGTTGAACCAGCTTTTTCTTCTTTAGCATCAGTAACTTCTGCTTCTTCTTTAACTTCTTCAGCAGGAGTTTCTTCAACAACTTCTTCTTTAACTTCTTCAACTTCTTTTGGTTGTTCTTCAACAACTTCTTCTTTTGCTTCTTCTTCAGCTGCTTCTTGATTGTTTGCAATTGCATTTGCTTCAAGTCTTGCAAGCATTGAATCAAGATCAAATTCGTCTTGAACAGCATTATTATCTTCTTGTTGTTCTTCTTTTACTTCTTCGTTAGAAACGTTTTCTGGTTGTTCCTCTTTTTCTTCTTTATTAGTTTTAAAGATTTCAGCAAAGAAAGCAATTGAGAAGCCAACAACTGCAATGATACCTAAAATGATTAAAACTATGGCAAAAATTTTCATAATTTATCTCCTTATATAACACTTATATTTTAATCCAAATTTAAAAATTTTGCAATACCTTTTACTAATTTTTTTATATTTTTCTTAAAATTTTAAAAAATTTTTGACTTTTTACATTTATTTTTAATCAAAACGCAATATTTTTATCGTTTTTTAATTCATAAACAATAAAAATACGTCGTTTATTACAGTTTAAAAACTGGCAACAAAAAAATAAGGCTTGCGCCTTACTTTTTTAGAATTGCCAAATTGCAAATGCTAGAACTGCAAGATTTGCCCAGAATTCAAAAGTTAATTTTTTGTTGCTAAAATAGCTAAGAAGCATTCCAACAAAAGGTAAGCAGTAAATTAAGATGCTCATAATGCCATAGAAAACAGCGCTAGCAACTCCGAATCCAAAGAGAATCTTGCAAAGAACAATCAAGCCTAAAGCAACAATAGCAAATAATAAATTGAGTAAACTGCTTGAAATTCTTACTTCTTTTTGTTCTTGATTTTCCATAATCCCCTCTCCTTATTTTTAATATATCATATGTTTGGTTTTTTGAAAAGGTTATAATGACATATTTTAAAAATTTTTATAAAAAAGCAGGGTCATTGCCCTGCTATTGTTTTGGTGGAGGCGGCGGGGATTGAACCCGCGTCCAACTAATAACTTATCACTCTTTCTTCGTGCCACAGCCAAACTTAATACCTAATTCACCTTTAGTTTGGCAAAAAAGATGATTAGGGTGTTTGATAAATCTTAAACCCTACCCCTCAAACAAGAGCAAAGTTGCATCTTACAAATTAACAGTTAACTTGCTATGTAAGCCTAGCAAGCAACCGTGCTGCACTTAGGCAGCAAGAGCTAATTTAGTATCAGCGTTTAATTTTAATTTCCGTTTTTAGGCAGACGAGCCTGCCAGCACGCTTAAATGATTGTTCTTTTAGCTGTCAAAACCTTAACGCCCCCATGGCTTACTTAACGTTTTTAAGCTCTCTTTCAGTTTCTCTTTTTTGGTCTTTTGCCTTAATGGTTTCTTTTTTATCAAATAATTGTTTACCGCGAGCAAGCGCAATAGTTAGCTTTGCAAATTGACCTTTAAAGAAAATCTTTAATGGAACACAAGCATAACCTTTAATTTTGATTTTTCTTTCAATCTTTAAAATCTCTTGTTTGTTTAAAAGAAGTTTTCTAGTTCTAGTTGGCTCTAAAACATAAGAACTTGTTTTATCATAAGTTGAAATGTTAGCATTAACTAAAAAAACTTCCCCGTTTTTAACTATGCAAAAACTATCTTTAAGGTTTACTTTCGCTAGCCTTACAGATTTAACTTCGCTTCCAACCAAACTAATCCCAGCATCAAAGGTATCTTCAATATAATAGTCATGGTATGCCTTGCGATTTTCAGCAATGATTTTAATGTTTTCGCTCATGTTCTAGAGTATTATAACATAAAAAAACGCATTTTCAATAGAAAATGCGAAAGTTTTTAATGTTTTTTAGATGTTTTTTAACTCTTTTTCATCATATATTGTAAAGTCAATATGCCTTGTTATAATGTCAACTTGAATAAGCTTAACCTTAACTTTATCGCCAATTTTAAATTGATTATTCTTACCAATCAAACTCATTCGCTTTTCATCATAATAATATCTATCTGCTGGCAAATATTCCCTATAAATTAGGCCTTCAACGGTGTTTTCAAGCTCAACAAAAATTCCCGTTTCACTAACCCCACTAACGCTAGCGTCAAAAACTTCACCAATTTTATTAGCCATAAACTCGGCTTTCTTTTGATCATCAACCGTTCTTTCGGCATCATCAGCATTTCTTTCAGTCAAACTTGATTGTTCGCTAGCGGCGCTTACCTTGCCTTCAAGTTCTGTTATCTTTTGATCGGTTAATGCCCCTGCTAGATAATAGCTTATTATTCTATGAATAATTAAATCAGGATATCTTCTTATTGGCGAAGTGAAATGACAATAATTTCTTAACGCTAAACCAAAATGGCCTAAGTCTTTTTCATAATAAACGGCCTTTTGCATGCTTCTAAGCATAACCTTACTAAGCGCATCATGGTAAGGCTCATTAGCAGTTTCAAACAATATCTTTTGAAAATCTTTTGGCCTAACGGTTTCGCTATCAGCAAAAAATTTAAGCCCAAGTCCGCTTGCATAATCAGCAAAAGCAGTGAGTTTTTCTGGCGTTGGTGATTCATGAACCCTATAAACAAATGGAAGTTTTAACTTGTCAAAATGTTTTGCAACAACTTGATTAGTTAAAACCATAAATTGCTCAATGAGTTTATCACTATCGTTGCGTGGTTTTCTTCTAACGCAAGTTGTTCTTCCCTTTTCGTCAACATCAATTTGGACTTCAGGCAAATCAAAATCAAGGTTTCCTTCTTTATTTCTAAGGTTAATTAGAATTTTTGCAAGTTTGCGCATGTCTTCAAGCATTGGAACAACATTTTTACATTTTTCCCTTTCAACCTTGTCGCCATTAAAAATCTTGGTAACCTGGTCATAAGTCATTCTAAAACAACTTTTTATTACACCCTTTGTTATCTTATAGTCAACGACTTTCCCCTTTACGTCAACTCTCATAACAACCGAAAGCGTTAATCTATCTTCGTCAGGCCTAAGTGAACAGATATTATTACTCAAAACTTCAGGAAGCATTGGAATAACAAGGTCAGGAAAATAAACGCTAGTTCCACGTCTAAAAGCTTCTTTATCAATTTCACTACCCTCTTTAACATAGTTAGAAACGTCAGCAATGTGAACGCTTAAAATAAAATCTTCCTTATCCATTTTAAGGCTAATCGCATCATCAAAGTCTTTAGCGTCAGCACCATCAATGGTTATAACTAATTGATTTCTAAAATCTGTTCTGTTTTCAAGGTCTTTTTTCGTTATTGTTGTTTTAACATTTTTTGCTTCACTTAAAACTTGGTCTGGGAATTTTTCAGACAACCCAAATGAGCGAGCAAGCGAAATTGTTGCAATTTTAGGATCTCCAGCGTCGCCTAAAACTTCAATAATCTCCCCCCTCGCCATAGTCACGCTTGAAGGATAATCTGTTATTTTAACAACGACTTTACTATTAGGCAAAGCCCCCATTGTTTTATCTGGAGAAATAAATATAACGTCACAAAACCTTTTATCATCAGGAGTAACAATATTCCCGCCACCAGAATATGAATAAATCCCAACAGCAGTTGTTAGGCTTCTCTCAACAATTTTTATAATTTTTCCGCTTTTAGATTGGGCTTTAGAATTAAAGTTGTTTCTTCTTGAACCTTTAGGGGTATCAATTTTAACTAAAACAAGGTCGTCATGAATTGCGCCATTTGTTTCTTTTTCAGGAACAAAAATGTCATCAACTTCACTATCTTCAGGGCGAACAAAAACATAGCCCCTGCCTGTTCCAATAACTCTGCCTTTTAGGGCGCCAGCATTTGCTGAAAGAGTATATTTATTTCGCGCTGTTCTAACAAGTTTGTCTTTCCTGCAAAGTTCATTGATAGCCATGTCTAACGCACGCCTATCAAAACCAATATTTAACCCACAAAGCCTCATAATCTGATCAGTGGTTAAATACTTTTGCTTACTCTGTTTAATTTTTTCTAAAACCGTATCTAAAAAATTCATAATTCTTCCCTAGTTAATATGATAATCCTTTCTCATTTCGTCTTTAAATAATTTCTTCTTAAAACTTGCGCCTAAAACCCACCATGCTCCAGCGCTAAAAACAAACAATAAACTTGGCCATCTTGCAATATCTTTAAAGAAAACTAGTTTAACAATCAAATATATAACTGAAAATATAACAATTATAGGTACTTGCCTGACATAATACATACATAATTTATTGCTTGAAAAGCCGATAATTGCGCAGGTTAAGATGATTGCAAACCAACTTAGCGGAACAGCATACCCTATCGCCCAGCCTAGTTTTGTTGCATAACAAAGATGGCAATAAGCATCAATAAAAATCAACATTAGTGACGCATAGGCAACTCCGCTTGGAAGTTTTGCTAAGAAACTTCCCCCATGCCTAAATGGATGAATAAAAATCATATATAAACAAAATAGTGGCACAATGGCAAGCGGAAACCAAAATGGTTTAGTTATAAAAACTAAATTGACTAGCACACAAATTATTATAGCATAAAAAACAATATTCCTAACAATTTTAAACGCCTTTTCTTTAGCAATTGAAACATAATTGTATTGAGGAAAACTAGATTTTGTTAATTTTGTTTTTTCGTCATCTTTTAAGATATATTTTCCACATAATGGACAATTTGATAAATCTTCGCTAACACTAACCCCACAGGATTTGCAAAATCTATTTGCCATAACGATCCCTCCTGTTGCTTTCAACCTTAATATCAATTCCAAACTCACTTAATTTTCTTAAAACATCTCTTTCAGTTGTGTTTTCGCAAAGTTTACTTGAAATTGTTATTGTTAAAACATCACCAAATGCAATTAATCCAACGCTAATTGCATTATGTTTGCTTCGCCCTAGGTTAACTTCATATCTTTCAATCTCATCATAAAACTCATCAGGAACCTGAACCTTCCCCAAATTTGAAAAGGCAAAGGTTTGCAAATTTTCACCTAATAAGTTAAATGAAGTGCTTAAAGCAAGGTTTTTAATTGGTAGTGGAATTAGTTTAATAAATAAATTTTTCTGCAAATTTACATTAGAATTAATGTTTTTTTGCAAAAATTCTCTATTAACTCCTTCTAATCCGCATTTAATTTTATCAATAACCTCAGCTAAACTATCTTTTTCATCACTTAGAGGAATGTTAATATAAGAACTAAAGTTTCTAAGTGTTGAGCTCTTAAATTCTTTTCGCATGTCAATAGGAATGCTAATTTTAACGGGCTTTTTACTATTCTTTCTTCTTCTTAAAATTTCATAGCCAAAAACTGACGCTAAAAAACTAGTTAGTTTCGCGTTATATTTTTTAGCAACCTCTTTTACTTGGTTAACACTCATTGTTGCAATAGTTGTGTTAACAATTCCTTCATCTTCAACCGTTCCAGCAATATTATATGCGCTAGCTTCGCGATGCCCCTTCCCCTTTTGATTAGTTGCATTAGCCAAAAAACTATCTTCTAGTTCTTCAGCAGTTGGAACATCATTATAGTTTAAAACTAAACTATTTTGCGCTATCTTTTTACCAATATTTTCAAGATATCTCGCAATCAAGCAGTTAAAAAGAATCAATGACCCATGGCCATCACTTACCGCGTGAAAAACTTCAAGGCTGATTCTATATTTTGAATAAATAACCCTGATTAAATGTTTGTTAGGGTCATTAATATTCATATAAGAGCAAGGAAAATTCTTTTCTTCACTAACCTCAAGTCTTCTGTTATTCTGTTCAAAATAATGCCAGAAAAATCCCTTCTTTAAACAAACAAAGAAAGAAGGAAACCTCGGCATAATCTCATCAACGCTCTTTTGAAGAATAACGGGGTCAACCTCTTTCTTCATAATAGCGCTAATTCTATAAACAAAAGTCCAATGCTCATTTTTACTGCTAGGATAAATCGTTGCGGCATTATCAAGTTTTAGCCAATCAAACATTTTAGAGCCAAAAAATCGAGCATCTTCTTTACTTTTTTTATGCTTTTTTTTCTTATTTTTTTCAGCAACAACGGTGAGGTTTTGATTTTCAACCTTAAACACCATTTGATTTTCGTTATTTTTCTTAGCCATTATCTATTATATAGTTTATCAAACAATACTAAGTTTGTAAAACTAAAAATGCAAGTTAGGACCTATTTTTAAGAAAATTATGGTAATTTTTGCATAAAAAAACCGCAAGTTTTACTTACGGTTTAATTCTTTAAACTAATTCAACAATTGCAAGTTGAGCGTTATCACCACGTCTTGCAGAAGTTCTGATAACTCTAGTATAGCCACCTTTTTGGCCTTTTTCAGTTGCTCTTGCGTCATATTTAGGAGCAAGATCATCAAAAATCTTTTCAATTAAAGGATTCTTAATGCCTTGAGTTCTTGACTCAAATGCTTCTTTCTTTTCACCTTTTGCTCTTTGTTCTTCTTTAACATTAAGTTTAGCCATTAATGTTCTGCGAGCATTAAGTTTAGAAACGCCATCTTTAGAAATTGTTGTTTTAACTTCTTTCCCTTTAGCATCAACTGTTTTCTTTTCACTAGTTACAACATCTTTATATGAGTTAATAGCAAGATTGATATATTTTTCAGCAAGTCTTGCAGCGGCTTTAGCTCTATCAAGAGTTGTTTCAATTCTTCCATACCAAAGAAGGTCGGTAACTAATGAGCGAAGCATAGCATTACGCATATCAGTTGGTTTTCCAAGTTTCTTTGTTTCCATTATTTTTCTCCTTATTAGTCTTCACGAACGCTAAGGTTTAGGCCCATATCAACAAGCTTGTTGATAACTTCATCAAGTGATTTACGTCCTAAATTTTTAACCTTAAGCATATCTTCTTCTGTTTTCTTTGTTAAATCTTCAACAGTGTTAATGCCAGCGCGCTTTAAGCAGTTATAACTTCTAACAGAAAGATCCATTTCTTCAATGCTCATTTCCATAAGTTTTGCAACTTTGTCTTCTTCGCGGCTTACTAAGATTGAAGTGTTCTTCATTTCTTCAATCATTTCAACAAATAAGTCAAGGTGTTCAACTAGAAGTTTGCTAGCAAGGCTAATAACTTCTTTAGCTGAAACCGTTCCATTTGTTGTTACTTCAAGTGTTAACTTGTCATAATCAGTGCTTTGACCAACACGTGTGTTAGTAACATCATAACTAGCAGATTTAACAGGGCTGAAAATGCTATCAATAGCAATAAAGCCAATTGGGTAACCTGCTTCTTTGTTATGATCAGCGCCTTCATAACCACGACCTCTTCCAACGATAAGTTGCATATCAAGCTCACCATCATTTTCAAGAGTGCAGATATAAAGGTCAGGATTTAAAACTTCAACTTGATCATCAGGAGCAATGTCTGCTGCTGTAACAACACATGGTCCTTTTGCTTTAAGAGTTAAAGTTTTCTTAAAATCTTTATCAGTTTTTGTTGTTTTAACTGCAAGATTTTTAATGTTTAAGATAATTTCAGTAACATCTTCTCTGCAGCCTTTAACTGTTGAAAACTCGTGTGGAACGCCTGCAATTTTAATGCAAACAACTGCTGCTCCTGGAAGGCTAGATAAAAGCATTCTTCTAAGAGCGTTGCCGATTGTTGTTCCGAACCCTTTCTCAAGTGGCTCCAAAACAAATTTAGCATAGCTTCCGTTTTGTTCTTCAACACATTCAATTCTTGGTTTTTCAATTTGTAACATAACTGTTTCCTCCTGTTATTATTACTTAGAGTAAAGCTCGACAATTAAGTGCTCTTCAATGTTAAGGTCAATATCTTCTCTTGTTGGAAGATTCTTAACTTTACCAGTTAAGTTAGCAGAATCAAATTCAAGCCATTTAGGAACAACAACTTTTGATTCTCTAACGCTAGCAAAACTTCCCTTCTTTTGTTTGTTTTCTTTAACAGAAATAACATCACCAACTTTAACTTCAAATGATGGGATATTAACTGCTTTGCCATTAACGCAGAAATGACCGTGATTAACTAATTGACGGCATTGAGCTCTGCTTGAACCAAGGCCAAGACGATAAACAACGTTATCAAGTCTTCTTTCAAGAAGGCTAAGCATATTTTCACCGGTAATACCTTTCATACGCTCTGCTTCTTCATAATAGCCTCTGAATTGTTTTTCAAGAAGCCCATAAGCTCTTTTAACTTTTTGTTTTTCACGAAGCTGAGTTTGATACTCGCTTGGTTTCTTTCTGCTAACTGGATGAACACCAGGATTAACAGGTCTTCTTTCCATTGCGCATTTCTTAGTAAGGCATCTTTCACCTTTAAGGAAAAGTTTAGCGCCTTCACGTCTGCACAATCTGCAATCTGCTTCTGTATATTTTGCCATATTCCCTCCTATACTCTTCTGCGCTTAGGTGGTCTGCACCCGTTATGAGCAATAGGCGATACGTCGCGAATTAGGGTTACTTCAATTTCAGCATTCGCAAGCGCACGGATAGCAGACTCTCTGCCATTACCAGGCCCCTTGACATAAACTTCAACGCTCTTAATTCCATATTCTTTTGCGGCTTTTGCAGCCTTTTCTGCAGCAATACTTGCAGCAAAAGGAGTGCTTTTACGGTTACCACGATAACCAAGCGCCCCAGCACTACAAGCAGTTAGCGTATTACCAGCAACATCTGTGATGGTAATAATAGTGTTATTAAACGAAGATTGAACATGAACAATGCCTTTATCAACATTGGTTGTAATCTTACGTTTCTTATTAGTGGTCTTTTTAACTTGTGCCATAAAATTCTCCTTTATTTCTTCTTAATAGAACTGCTTCTTGGACCTTTTCTTGTTCTAGCATTGCTATGAGTTCTTTGCCCTCTAACTGGCAATCCTTTTCTGTGTCTGATTCCTCTATAAGAACCAATTTCCATGAGACCTTTAATGTCCATAGCAACATCGCGTTTAAGGTCACCCTCAACGCTAACGTTCTTATCAAGATACTCACGAATTTTAGTAATATCAGTTTCAGTTAAATCTTTAACCCTTGTATTAGGGTCTATTTTGGTTTCAGCCAAAATCTTTTGTGAAGTTTTAAGCCCAACTCCATAAATATAAGTTAAGCCAACTTCAACTCGCTTTTCATTTGGTAAATCAACACCAGCGATACGTGCCATTTTTATCCTCCATATTTTAATTTATCTTTGCGGAATATGGTAGAAAGTGTTAGTTTCTATCCGCCCATTTTCCGATTATTTTCAAAATGCAAAAATGCTAGAAATTTTCTAGCTTAAAATTAACCCTGAACCTGTTTATGTTTAGGATATTTACTGCAAATAACTCTTAATTTGCCTTCTCTTTTTATAACCTTGCAACAATCGCACATAGGTTTAACACTTGGTCTTACTTTCATTTTTGTTCTCCTTTTTATTTAGTTCTCCAAACAATTCGGCCTCGGGTTAGATCATAAGGGCTCATCTCTAGTTTAACAGTGTCGCCCTCATAAACGTGAATAAAGTTCTTCCAAAGTTTACCAGATAAATAAGCTGTAACAATATGACCATTAGATAACTGAACTTTGAATGTTGCCCCAGGCATTGCCTCAACAACAACTCCTTCGGTTTCGATAACGTCAACCTTACTCACTCTTTCCCTCCTTGCGCGTTAAGGTTAAAATCTCAACGCCGGTTTCGGTGATAACCACCGTGTTTTCATAATGGGCAGAAGGCTTACCATCTTTGGTTCTACACTCCCATCCATTAATAATAACTTCATGGGTTCCAGCGTTTATCATTGGCTCAATGGCTAACGTCATTCCTGCCTCTAATTTTAAACCAGTTCCCCAAGTTCCATAGTTTGGAACGTTTGGTGACTCATGAAGATGAGTTCCAATTCCGTGCCCAACCATTTCTCTAACAACACCAAAGCCATGTTTTTCAGCGTGATGCTGAACCTGCGCTCCGATATCGCCTAGCCTGCTACCAGCCTTTATCCCTTTGATTCCTTCAAAGAAACATTCTCTGGTAACTCTTATTAATTTTTCTTTTTCTTCGCTAACCTTTCCTATTGCAAATGTTCTTGCAGCGTCGCCATGCCAGCCGTTTTTAACTGCTCCGCAGTCAACTGAAAGAATCATTCCTTCTTCTAAGATAACGTCGTCGCTTGGAAAACCATGAACAACTTGATCATCAATAGAAGCGCATATTGAGCCAGGAAAACCATTATAATGAAGAAAATTTGGTTTTGCGCCCTTACTAATTATAAACTCATACGCGATTTTGTCAAGAGCCTTCGTTGAAATTCCAGGTTTTGCATTAGCCTCTAAAAGTTCCAACATTTCAGCAACAATCTTGCCAACTTCACGCATTTGTTCAATTTGCTTTTCAGTTTTAATTGATACCATTTTTGCCTATCTTCTTTAAAACATTTTCAGCTTGCTCTAACGTTTTTTCTGGGTTATGACCTGCATTAATATGATAAGCCAAATTCTTATTCTCATAATAAGCAATAAGCGGTTTAGTTTCAGTTTCAAATGACTTCATCTTACCAAGCATTGCTTCTTCGGTCATATCATTTCTTATTTCAAGGTTTCCCCCACATTTAGGGCATGTTGTTTTTCCGTTTAACATTTTTAGGTGAGTTATGTGACCGCAGGTTACGCAACCGCGCCTTCCCATAAACCTATCTCTAACAATGCTATCGTCAACATCTAAAACAAGGCACGCATCAATTTTAGCAATTCTATCAAGCGTTTCAGCTTGTTTTAAATTCCTTGGGTATCCATCAAATATTAAGTTTTTACCAGCGTTTCTATCCATATGACTTTTTAAAATCTTAATGGTTATTTCTTCTGGAACTAACTTCCCTTGAAGTTGATAGTCACTAATGACTTTTGCTTCAGGAGTATCTTTCTTTGCCTCTTCCCTAAGAAGTGCGCCGATTGAAACTAACCCAAAGTTGTATTTTTCTTCAAGGCATTGAGCTAAAGTTCCCTTTCCGCTCGTAATTTGACCTAATAAAATAATGTTCATAAATTCCCCTTTTATTTTGTTTTATTATTTTAAACATTTAAACAAGTAACCCTTAGCTTAAATCTTTAAAATTATACCCTAGCAGGGCTTGCGCCCCGCTAGATGTTATAACAGATTTTTATGTCTCTTCATTAATAGTTGAGCATTAATTTGAGTATCAAGCTCAATAGCAACGCTAACAACGATTAACATTCCGGTTGCAGTAAAGGCGTTAAGAAGCCCAGCTGAACCGCCAGCAACAATCTTGAATATAATTGTTGGAACAATTGCGATAAACGCAAGGAAAACTGCTCCAAACAATGTTATTCTCTTGCTGATTCTTGAGAGATATTCAACAGTTGGTTTTCCTGGACGAACCTGAGGAATAAACCCACCATTTTGTTGAATGTTTTGCGCAACGTCAGTTGGATTAAATTGAATTTGAGCATAGAAGTAAGAGAAGAATAAAATTAATAATGCAACTAATATGCTATAAACCCAACCACCAGCTCCAAGATAATCATAATAGAATCTTGCGAACCAACCGCTATCTCTTGTTACACCAAATAATTGCATAACAAGGTTTGGGAAAGTTATGATTGCCGTTGCGAAGATTATTGGCATAACCCCGCCAGCGTTAACCTTTAATGGAATATATGTTGATTGTCCACCAAACATTTTTCTTCCTTTAACCTGTTTTGCATATTGAACTTTGATTCTTCTTTCAGCTAAATCAAAGAACACGATTAAAGCAAAGATGATGAATGCTGTAACAACGAAACCAATTAATTCCCAAAGGCTAGTTGTGTTACCACCAAACACGCTAGCAATGCTTGAAGCAATGCCTTGAGCGGCAGTTGCTATAATACCAATAAAGATTATAAGTGAAAGTCCGTTTCCAACGCCTTGCTCGGTTATTCTATCCCCTAGCCACATTGTAAAACATGTTCCAGCAACCAAAACAAGAACAACGAAAACGCCACTTAACCAAAGAAGGTTTGAACCAAAGATTGGTGATAAGCATTCGCTTCCAAACCCTAAAACAATACCAATTCCTTGGGCAATTGCTAAAACAATAGCAATTATTTTCGTTATAAGGTTAATCTTTTCTTTTCCATCTTCGCCTTGTTTTGATAATCTTTCAAGTGCTGGAATACCAACGCTTAATAATTGAACGATAATTGAAGCGTTGATATAAGGAGTAACACCCAAAGCAAGAAATGCTCCGTTTGATAACGCGCTACCACTTACCGCATTTAAAAGCGTTAAGAGCGAAACGTCGCTACCAACGTTTGTTGCAAAAACTGATGCTTCAATACCAGGAACTGGTAAGAAACAACCAACTCTATAAACTATCAAAAGAACTAATGTTATAATTATCTTCTTTCGTAAGTCTGGGTTTTTAAAAGCACTTGCTAGGGTTTTAAACATTATTCCACCTCAACCGTTCCGCCAGCTGCTTTGATTTTTTCAACTGCTGACTTAGTAAATTTTTGAGCTTTAACTGTTAAAGTTTTAGTTAATTCTCCGTTACCTAAAACCTTTAAGCCATAAGCTTCAACTTTTGAAATAACACCTTTGTTTTTAAGTAAAGAACTAGTTATAACTGTTCCACTTTCAAAACGTTCAAGGTCGCTAACATTAATAGTTGTGTAAACTTTTCTCCAGTTATTCGTAAAGCCTCTCTTAGGAAGTTGACGAATTAAAGGCATTTGACCGCCTTCAAATCCTGGGCGAACGCCACCACCACTTCTTGCGTTTTGACCTTTATGACCTTTTCCTGAAGTTTTACCAGTTCCAGAACCGATTCCTCTTCCTAGTCTTTTAGGAGCGCGTTTTGAATTAGGTGCGGGTGTAAGATTATGTAATTCCATAAATAACTCCTTATTTAACCTCAGTAACAGTAACGAGATGTTTAACAACAAAGATCATTCCTCTTGTTGCTTCGTTATCTCTTTTGATAACTGTTTGATTAATTTTAGATAAACCTAAAGCCTCACAAGTTTTCTTTTGTTTAGCAAGTCTTCCGTTAAGGCTCTTAGTTAATGTAATTTTTAGTTTAGGTCCATTATACTCTTCTTTTTTAGAAGTATCAACTTTTTTAGTAGCCATGTCTTCCTCCCTATCCTAATTTCTCAACGCTAACGCCTCTAAGATGAGCGATTTGTTCTGCAGTTCTTAATTGTTTTAAGCCTTCAAATGTTGCTTTAACACAGTTAACTGGGTTGTTTGAGCCATAAAGTTTTGTTGTTATATCCTTAATTCCGGCAAGTTCAACAACATCACGAACGGCACCACCAGCGATAACTCCATTACCTTCGCTACTTGGCATCATGATAATTTTTGTTGTTTCAAAGATACCATCAATTTCATGAGGAATTGTTGTTCCTTTAAGCGCAACATCAATAACATGTCTTTTAGCGTCAACAGTTGCCTTTTCAATAGCGAGCGTTACTTCGCTTGCTTTGCCCATTCCAATACCAACTTTTCCGTTATGGTTTCCAACGCAAACGATAGCGTTAAATCTTGGTTTACGTCCACCCTTAACAGTTTTGCTGATTCTGTTGATATCAACGGTTTTCTTATCAAATTCGTCTTCAACTTTTGCTGGACGATTTTCTCTTCTAGGCTTTCTATCAGATTTTTTGAATTCTTTGTTTTCTTTTTTGAATTCTTTTTTCTCTTTGTTATCTTCTTTATTCATAACTTCTTCAGCCATTATAACCTCCTAAAACTCAAGTCCTGCTTTTCTTGCGCCTTCAGCAAGAGCTGCAACACGACCAGTATAAAGATAACCACTCCTGTCAAAAACTACTTTGCTGATTTTGAGTTTTAGCGCCTTTTTAGCAACTGCTTCACCGACTTTTTCTGCTTGACCAGACTTGTTAAGCCCAGTAAGTTTGCTGGCTAAATCTTTATCCATAGTTGAAGCGCTAGTTAAAGTTTTGCCGCTTGCGTCATCAATGATTTGAGCGTAAATGTGTTGTGTTGAACGATAAACGCTAAGTCTAGGACGATCGCTCGTTCCAGCAAGAGTATTGCGAATTCTTTCATGTTTATCAAGTCTTACTTGATTTTTATCAATCTTCTTTAACATCTCACTTCTCCTTATTTCTTCTTACCAGCTTTCTTAATTTCTTTCAAATGAACTTCTTCAGTTGAATATCTGATTCCATATCCATGATATGGTTCAATTGGTTTAATAGCTTTAACATCTGCTGCAAATTGTCCAACAGCTGTTTTATCTATTCCATCAATTTTAATTTCATTTGTGTTAGGAACAGTAACTGTTAACCCTTGTGGTATTTCAACATTAACTGGATGGCTTAAGCCAAGGTTCATATTGATTTTATTACCAGTAACAGCAACTTTAAAACCAACACCATTAACGACTAAAGACTTGCTGTATCCTTCAGTTACGCCTTTAACCATGTTAGCAATTAATGCTCTGTAAAGACCATGTTTTGCTCTAACTTCTTTTTCGTCATTATCTCTTTCTAAAGTAACAACAGTTTTGCCTTCGCTTTCACCTTTTGTTACTTTAATGCAGCTATCAACCCATTGTCTTAAAGTTCCCTTTGGTCCTGTTACGATAACAGTTCCGTCAGTTGCTTGATCAAGGGTAACATTTGCTGGAAGGATAATAGGCATTTTTCCAATTCTACTCATTTATCTTTCCTCCCTTACCAAACGTATGCGAGAACTTCGCCACCAATATTTAGATTTCTAGCACTTTTGTCTGTCATAACACCTTTGCTAGTTGAGATAATTGCGATACCTAGGCCGTTTAAAACCTTTGGAAGATCGCTAGCGTTTGCATAAACTCTAAGGCCAGGAGTTGAAATTCTCTTAAGCCCTGAAATAACCTTTTCCCCACGAGGACCATATTTAAGTGTTATAACTATATTTTTGATTGAGCCGTTGCTTGTTTCAGTAAAGTCAGCGATAAAGCCTTCTTCCTTTAAGATTTCAGCAATTGCTCTTTTCATTGCTGATGCTGGAATAGAAACGCTTGTTTTCTTAACTGTTTGAGCATTTCTAATTCTTGTTAACATATCAGCAATAGGATCAGTAACATTAATACTCATTTTCTTCCTCCTTACCAGCTAGCCTTCTTAACCCCAGGAATTTCACCTTTGTAAGCAAGATCCCTAAAGCAAAGTCTGCAAATGCCGTATTTTTTCAAAACTGCGTGAGGACGACCACAAATTGTGCAACGAGTATACTCGCGAGTTGAAAATTTTTGTTTCTTTTGTTGTTTATTCTTTAATGCTAATTTTGCCATAATTTCCTCCTCACTTTACGCCTTAAAAGGCATCCCCATAAGTTTTAATAAGCTTCTAGCTTCGTCATCAGTTTTAGCAGTTGTTACGAAACAAACGTCAAAACCTCTGATTTTTTCAATTTTGTCGTAAACGATTTCTGGGAAAATAAGTTGCTCTTTAACGCCATAAGAATAGTTTCCTTTGCCGTCAAATGCTGTTGCGCTAATTCCCCTAAAGTCACGAACTCTTGGAAGTGCAATGTTAATGAATTTATCCATAAATTCATACATTCTTATTCCTCTTAAAGTAACTTTTGCGCCAATTTTTTGTCCTTGTCTAACTTTGAAGTTAGCAACAGATTTTTTAGCCATAGTTACAACTGGTTTTTGACCAGCAATTGTTGCAAGTTCTTCAACTGCTAAGTTAAAGCTTTTGCTATTATCTTTAACATCACCAAGACCCATATTCAAAACTATTTTCTCAAGTTTTGGAACTTCATTGATGTTAGAGTAGCCATATTGCTTAACTAATGCAGGAACTACAACGTTAGTATATCTTTCTTTTAGTCTGTTTTCCATAATCCCCTACCTTAAACATCCTTTTGAGTTTTTCTTACTGCTGGTTTAGCAGCGGTTTTGTTAGTTTTTGTTGCAACAGCTTTTTTAGCAGCAGTAGCTTTTGTTGCAGGTTTAGCTTCTGCCTTTTTTGCTGCTGGCTTCTTTTCAGTTTTAGTTTCAGCTTTTGCTTCTGCTTTTGCTTCAGCCTTAGCAGCTTTCTTTGTTTCTTTAACAAATTTCTTGTCAAGAACGCTTCCACACTTGCAAACTCTTACGCTTTTGCCATCAACAACTTTGTGACCAACTCTTGTTGGTTTTCCGCAAGTTGGGCAAACTACCATAACGTTGCTTATTGAAATACCTGCTTCTCTTTTAATAATTCCGCCGTGATCTTGAGCACTTCTTGGTTTTGTGTGACGGCTAACAATGTTAACACCTTCAACTAAAACCCTGCCCTTTGCTGGGTTAACTGCAAGAACTTTGCCTTGTTTACCCTTATCTTTTCCGGCAATAACTAAACAAGTATCTCCTGATTTAATACTTACATTTACCATCTCAAATCTTCCTCCTAAACAACTTCTGGTGCAAGTGAAATAATTTTCATGTAATCTTTATCACGAAGTTCACGTGCAATAGGTCCAAAGATACGAGTTCCTCTTGGTTGCTTTTGGTTATCAATTATAACAGCGGCATTTTCATCAAATTTAACATGACTTCCGTCACTTCTCTTGATTCCTTTAACACTTCTAACGATAACAGCCTTAACAACCTCACCCTTTTTAACGGTTCCACCAGGAATAGCACTTTTTACTGATGCTACAATAACATCACCAATATTGCCACTTCGTCTGAAAGAGCCACCAACAACTTGAATGCACATTAATTCTTTAGCACCTGTGTTGTCAGCAACCTTTAATCTTGTTTGTGGTTGAATCATACTCTCTATCTCCTTGCCTTATTTAACTTTTTCAACAATTCTAACAAGGCGCCATCTCTTATCTTTTGATAAAGGTCTGGTTTCAGCGATTTCAACAGTGTCACCAATGTCACACTCGTTTTTCTCGTCATGAGCCTTTAATTTTGTTGTTTTGTTTATTGTCTTTTTATAAATTGGGTCTTTTTCTTTCATACGAACTTCAACTGTTATAGTTTTGTCCATCTTATTACTTGAAACGATACCAATTCTTGTTTTTCTTTCATTTCTAGTTGCCATTACTTATTACCTCTTGACTTTTTAGTCTTTGTTGTAGCTTCTTGTGCTGGTTGAGTTTTAGCAATTCCTAATTCTCTTTCACGTAAGATTGTGTTAACCTTAGCAATGTTTTTCTTGCAAACGTTGATTGCAAGAGGGTTAGACAAACTTCCTGTTGCATGAGAAAATCTTAAATTGAACAATTCTTGTTTTAAACTAGCAAGTTTTTCAACAAGTTCGTTGTTTGTTAAACTAGATAATTCTTTTGCGTTCATTATTGCTTATCCTCCTTGCTATTATTTGCAGGCTCATTAACATTGTTTTCAAGGTCAGCCTTTTTAACAATCTTAACTTTGCAAGGAAGTTTATAACTTGCAAGCCTTAAAGCTTCCATAGCAATATCTTCCTTAATTTCGCCCATTTCAAATAAAACTCTGCCAGGTTTAACAACTGCTACCCAATATTCAGGAGATCCTTTACCAGAACCCATACGAGTTTCAGCTGGTTTCTTACTAACTGGCTTGTGAGGGAAAATATTGATCCAAACTTTTCCGCCACGTTTTGTGTAACGAGTCATTGCAATTCTGGCTGCTTCAATTTGGTTTGAAGTGATCCAGCATGGCTCAGTTGCAACAAGGCCGTATTCTCCGCGTGTTATCTTGTTACCACGAGTTGCAACGCCTTTCATACGTCCTCTTTGTTGTTTTCTTCTTTTAACTCTCTTAGGCATCAACATGAGTGTTTCCTCCTTGAGCGTTAGTTAAATTTTTCTTTCCTAAAATTTCGCCCTTATAAATCCAAACTTTAACACCAAGCTTTCCATAGATATGAGCTTCTGCAAACCCATAATCAATGTCAGCTCTTAAAGTTTGAAGTGGAAGGCTTCCCTCTTGATAGAATTCGCTTCTTGCAATTTCAGCGCCGTCAAGACGTCCACCAACCATAATCTTAATTCCCTGAACACCGGCTTTAGTGCAACGGTTTAATGCTTGTTTCATTGCTCTTCTGAAACCAACTCTGTTTTCAAGTTGGCTTGCGATGCTTTCAGCAACAAGTTGAGCATCAAAATCAGGAGATTTGATTTCCATAACATTAACAACAACATTTTTAGCTGCGCTAATTTTAGCAAGTTGTGCTTTAAGAGTTTCAACTCCAGCGCCTTTTTGGCCTATAACAAGACCTGGTCTTGAAGTGTAAACAGAAACAACTGTTTTATCAACGCTTCTATCAATGTTAACTTTGCTAATACCAAAATTTTTGTAATTTTTCTTAATAAAGTCACGGATTTTTCTATCTTCAAGAAGATATTTTGAAAAATCTTTGTTTGATGCATACCATTGGCTGTTCCAACCAGTGTTAACACCAACTCTTAGACCGTGTGGATTAACTTTTTGTCCCATACTCTCCTCCTAATTTTGTGCTACATCCAATTTAATTGTAATGTGGCTAGTTCTTTTCTTAATTGAATGTGCTCTGCCCTTGCTAACAGGTTGAAACCTTTTAAGAATTGGGCCACCATCAGCTTTTGCTTCGCAAACATAAAGGTCTGCTTTGTTTAAGCCAAGGTTGTTTTCAGCATTTGCTCCAGCGCTTTCAAGAACTTTAAGTGCATATTCAGCACCGCTGTTTGGCATGTTCTTTAAAATAGCTACAGCATTTTCATATTTTTCTCCGCGAATTACGTTAAGAACAATCCTAACTTTGCTTGGAGAAATTCTTACATATCTTGCAACTGCGTAAGCGCGCTTATCAGCGTTTTCTTTTCTTGCAGCTGCTTTTTCTCTACTTCTTGTTGCCATTATTTGCCTCCTGTTGCGCTTGCGCCTTTATGCCCTTTAAAAGTTCTTGTTGGGGCAAATTCACCAAGTTTATAACCAACCATTTCGCTAGTTACATAAACTGGAACATGTTTTCTTCCATCATGAACACCAATCGTATGCCCAACCATTTCAGGAATGATTGTTGAACTTCTGCTCCAAGTTTTAACAACTTTCTTTTCATTTTTAGCATTAAGTTCATTGATTTGTTTTAACAAACTTTCAGCAACGAAAGGGCCTTTTTTAACACTTCTACTCATCGTTCTTTCTCCTAGTTAATTCTCTTTACCATAAATTTATTAGATCTGTTTTTCTTCTTACGAGTCTTATAACCCATTGCTGGTTTACCCCAAGGAGTAACAGGACCTGGATGACCAACTGGAGATTTACCTTCACCACCACCATGTGGGTGATCAACTGGGTTCATAACAGAACCACGAACTGTTGGTCTTGTTCCCATATGTCTAACTCTTCCTGCTTTACCTAAAGAAACAATTTCATGTTCAACGTTACCAACTTGGCCAATTGTTGCCCTGCAAGTAACTAAAACTTTTCTCATTTCTCCGCTTGGCATTCTAAGAGTTGCATATTTTCCTTCTTTAGCCATATATTGCGCACTAATTCCTGCGCTTCTAGCGATTTTTCCACCACGTCCTGGTTGGAATTCAATGTTGTGAACAACAGAACCAACTGGGATAACGTCAAGTGGAAGAGTGTTTCCTGCTTTAATTTCAGCATTTGCTCCGCTCATAACTGTATCACCAACATTAAGGCCGATTGGAGCTAAGATATATCTCTTTTCACCATCAGCATAATTTAATAATGCGATATAAGCGCTTCTGTTTGGATCATATTCAATGCTTGCAACTTTTGCAGGAATGTCATCTTTATCACGTTTGAAATCAATAACACGATATTTTTGACGGTTGCCGCCACCAATGTGACGAACTGTTAAACGGCCATATGAATTACGGCCACCAGTCTTTTTCTTTGTTTCAAGTAAAGACTTTTCTGGTTTGCTGGCTGTTACTTCTTCAAATGAAGGAGCACGACGAAATCTTGTTCCAGCAGTTATCGGCTTAAATTGTTTAAGTGCCATAATACTCTATCTCCCTAATTATGAAAGACTATCAAAGAATGCAATAGACTTGCTGTCGCTAGTTAGCGTTACAACTGCCTTCTTGTAATTTCCTGTTAGCCCCTCATTTTTTCCTTGTCTTTTAATTTTGCCATATACGTTAGAAGTATTAACTGATGCAACTTTAACACCAAAAACTTCTTCAACGGCTTGTTTAATTTGGGTTTTGTTTGCGTTCTTAGCAACTTCAAATGTATATTTTTTGCTTGGAATATCAGCGTAAGTTTTTTCACTAAGAACTGGTCTTATAATAACGTCATGACTAACCATTATTTTAAAGCCTCCTCAATGTTTTTAAGAGCTGCTTTTGTTAAAATAACTTTATCAGCCAAAACAACGTCATAAGTGCAAGCAAGGTTTGATGGAGTAACACAAACTCTATCAATATTTCTTGCGCTAAGATAAACGTTTTCATTGTTTTCGCCTGTTACAACTAAAACTCTCTTTTCTGCTTTAAGGTTTGCTAAGATTTTAGCAAATTCTTTTGTGTTTGGTTTAGCTAAGTTAAGTTCGTCAACAACAATAATGTTTTTGTTTCTTGCAGTTTCGCTAAGTGCGCTAACAAAAGCACCTTGTTTCATTTGTTTGTTAACTTTTTGAGAGAAATCTCTTGGCTTTGGCGCAAACACAACGCCACCCTTGATCCATTGTGGAGCCCTGATAGAGCCTTGTCTTGCATTACCAGTTCCCTTTTGTCTCCAAGGTTTTCTTCCGCCACCCCTAACTTCACTTCTTGTTAGAGTGCTCTTTGTTCCTTGTCTTCCATTTGCAAGATAAGCAACAACAACTTGATGAATTAGCGCTTCGTTATATGGTTGGTTAAAAACTTCATCTTTTAAAGTTACTTTTCCAACTTCTTCGCCTAATGTGTTTAAAACTTTAGTTTGCATAGTTACGCCCCCTACTAGTTAGCCTTAACAGCACTAGAAATTGTTACAACGCTTCCCTTTGCTCCTGGGATTGCCCCTTTGATTAAAAGAAGGTTGCGAGTAACATCGACTTTTGCGATTTCAAGGTTTTGAATAGTAACCTTTTCGTTACCATATTGACCTGGAAGTTTTTTGTTTTTGAAAACACGAGATGGATCACTGTTTGCTGCCATTGAACCTGGCTCACGGTGAACAGGACCAGCACCATGTGTCATAGGAAGCCTATGAGCATTCCAACGTTTAATAACGCCGCTGAATCCATGACCTTTGCTTGTTCCACTAACGTCAACAAGATCTCCAGCTTTAAATACGTCACACTTAATTTCGCTTCCTAAAGTTAATCCTTCGGCTGAGATTTTGAATTCTTTAAGATATTTCTTTGGTGCAACATTTGCCTTTTTAAGGTGGCCAGCCTCTGCTTTTGTTAATCTATTTTCTTTTGTGTCACAAAAAGCTAGTTGAACAGCTTCATAGCCGTCTTTATCTGCAGTTTTGATTTGGCTAACCATGCATGGACCAGCCTCAACAACTGTTACAGGAACAACCTGACCATTAGCTGTAAAAATTTGTGACATTCCGATCTTTTTGCCTAATAATGCATTTTTCATCACTAATTTCCTCCTTGCTCCTATAATTTAATTTTGATATCAACGCCAGCAGGAAGGTCGATCTTCATAAGTGAGTCAACTGTTTTTGCTGATGGGTTGTAAATATCAATTAACCTTTTATGTGTTCTAATCTCGAATTGTTCACGAGAGTCCTTATGTTTGTGTGGGCTTCTTAAAATAGTTACCACTTCTTTTTCAGTTGGCATAGGAATAGGACCGCTTACCTTTGCGCCAGCTTTTTTAGCAGTTTCCACAATTCTTGCAGATGCAGAATCAACAAGTTCATGGTCATATGCTCTTAAATTAATTCTCATTTTTTGTGTTGCCATTTATTTCCTCCATTATTCCAACCACTTTGCCTCGGCGCTATACTGCCTAACACTAACTTTGGCAAATCGTTGTCGCACTAGTCTTGCTAGCACACTTGTCTGCGGAAATTCTCCATTTTGCCAGCCTACAAAATGGTAACTTCCCACTTCTTCCCATGGTATAGCGAATATATTATACTTAACACCCGGCCCCGTGTCAAGAGATTTTTCAAAATTTTTCTAATATTTTTTAACTTTTTTCTAGAAGCAAAAAATATTTATTTTTGCAACAAAAAAACGGCGCAACGCCGTTTTTGTTTTTATCTAACCAGCAAAATATTCATTGAGTTTGCTAACGAGTTCGTCTACGTCAATTCCATGAACCATGCAAGCTTCTTCAAGGCTTTCTGCCCTGCTCATTGGGCAACCAAGACAATGAAGCCCAAACCCTAAAAGAATTGGTATAACGTTTTCATCAAGATTTATAACCTTTTCAATTGTCATTGTTTTAGTTATTTCAACTTTTCTCTTTTTCATAATTTTCTCCTTTTCTCATATTCAGCAAGGCTAGCCATAAGCTCTCTTAGTTCGTGATTTGTTCGCCTTATTTGACTATCGCTAAGATCTTTATTAAGCCTTTCAACAAGCTTTTCAGCCCTTATTATGCTTCTTTCAAAATCTTCATCATTTTCAATAGTTACATAATCTTTTTCATCCTCGCTCTTTTTAGGCCTTCCCCTGCCTCTTTTTTCATCAGCCATATCTTCATCATCCTCCATACTAGAACCAAAAACAATGTTTCCGCTTTCATAGTTATCGTTAAGCGAATCAACAAATTCGCCAAACCTGATAACTGCCAACTTATAATAATATTGCCTAATGCTCGTATAAATAAAATATTCAATTTTGTAAATAACAAACGCAACAAAAGGTAAGACTAAACTCTGCGCTAAAAGCAACCCTGTTAATGCTTGATTTGAAGCAAATGTTAAAGCAACGCTAAGAAAAGCCAAAACAAAGGTATAAAGCAAAGTTACAACTCTGATAAGCGACCTGCTTTGATTAAAAAGACCACCAAACAAATAGGTTTCAACGCATTCATATTGGCTAAGTTTTTCGCCAGGCGCACCCTTACAATAAAACTGCGCGCTCTTAACTCCCCTAATAATTTGTGGTGGGAGCTCGTTTAATTTTTGAGCAAAAACCTCATCTTCGCTAACATCAATATCATGGTTATCCATATATTCTGTTATGTTTTTAAGTTTTCTTGAAAGCCTTAACTCTTTTGAATTTAATAAGCTTAAAAGAATCCAAATTGCTAAAACAACAATAAATGAAAGCGCCAAAATTCCTAAAACATATTTATTGATTATTCCGGCAATAAGCCTGAATATTGTTGTTAAATAATCGTATATCATATTCCCCTCGCTGTTTATGATATCACAAACCATCAAAATTTTAAAACAATTTTAAATAGTTAATCAATTTTAATAAACTCGCCTGTTGTTAACTTACAGATATATGTTTTATCCATTGGCAAGCCATATCCAGCAATAATTGCATTTTTATAAAGTTCCATTTGCTTTTGATATGATTTGATTAAATTTTCACGCGTTTTGTTTGAAAGCTTATAGTCAATAAGCGTAATTTTACCATCTTTAATAACAATAAGGTCACAAACACCCTGAACAACCATAAACTCACCACTTCCGCTAATATCACCTGTTTTAGCATCAATTGCCATTAAAAATTCTTTTTCTTTCAAAAATTCTCCGCCCTTTAAAGCACTAATTACAGGGCTTGAAATAATCCTATTAATAATTTCAAGGTCAATCTGTTTTGCTTCTTCACTTGAAATAACATTTTCTTTAACAAGTTTATTCAAAACGTTTTCAGCGGTTTCATTGTTATTAAAATCAACATTTTCCAAAACCTTATGATAAAGTGTTCCAGCATTTGCGCTAAACCCTTTTTCTTCGCTAAATATTACAGGGTTTGCCGTTTCTTCGTTACTATTTAGCTTTGTAACAGTGCTTTTTTGCGGAATTTGAATAAGTTTTTCATCTTTTGGGTTGAAAAAGACTTCTTTTGCGCAAAAATCAACATCACTGCTTGCAACCTTATCAAAAACCACTTCAGTTTTTTGAGTTTTGTTAAATTTTTCAGTTATATCGCTTGATAAAATAACTTCACATTGACCATCAAAATCAACGTTATTTTGCAACATTTTTGTTATAGTTGGATTAAGCCAATCCGCGAAACTTTTGGCAAAAACCGGGTTTACTTGTCTTGTTAATTCGCCAGGGTTTAACGTTTCAATTATGTTTAAAGAATATTCCGCTCTTGTTAAAGCAACATAAAGCAATCTTAGTTGTTCCTCTTTAATCTTTAACGACTCTTTTAATTTAACTGCCCCCCTAACAAAACTCTCGCTTTTAAACCTAATATCTTTATCATAATGCCTTATGGCAAGTCCAACGTCTTTTGATAAAACAAGATCTTCGCTAAATGTTTTATTAGAAAATTCTTTGCTTGCATTAACTAAAAATACAACAGGAAATTCAAGTCCCTTTGAAGCGTGAATTGTCATAACCTTAACGCTTTCACCATCTGATTTAGTGTCGCAAGTTATCTTCTTTGAATCAAGATCAAATAGAAATGCGCTAACCATATCTTGCCCCATTGCGCCAATGAGTTTATCTAGTCTTGACCTATGTAAATCTGCTTCAGCATTTTCAAGAAGCAAAATGTCAAAGTTGGTTTCTTCAATAAACCTTTGCGAAATTTCGCAAACCGGTAAAAACTTACTTAAATTTTTATATCTGCTAATAAAACTAACAAAATCTTTAACTTTTTTGCGTAGTTTTTCATCTAATTTTTCGTCATTTTGCGCTTTTAAAACAGCATCACAAAAATCAATGTCAGGATCAACTAGCCTAATTTCAGCAAGTTCCGTTGGTGAGAAATCAAAAACAGGGCTTGAAAGCGTTATAAAAATCGCATAATCGTCTTTAAAATTATCAATAAGCTTTAAAAAATTAATTAAAATAATAGAAAACCTATCTTCAAAAACATCATCAGTATAGTCGCTTGAAACCGGTATATTCATTTTCTTTAAGGTGCTTACAAATTTTTCAAGATAGGTTCCCCTTGAAGAAAGTAAAACCGCAATATCGTTATATCTGATCTTATCAGTTTTAGAGCCATCAAGCTTAGTTAGTTTGGTATTTAGAACCTTTTGAACTTGTTTAGCAACAACCCTTGCTTCTCTTTCGGCAAGCGCCTCAACTTCCTCATCTTCACTTTGGTCATTTAAAACACTATAAACTTCATCTTTAATGTCATCTTCAAAAATTTCTTTGCGTTTATCTTGCTCAATAACAAAAACATTAACGTTTTTCTCATTAATTTTATCTGACCCACTAATTCCGCCAATAAGCAAACCATTAGGGTTATAATCAATTCCGCCAAAGTTTAAAGTGAAACACCTAGAAAAAACATTATTTGCAAATTTTAAAATGTTAGGGTTGCTTCTAAAGTTCTCTAAAAGTGAAATAACCTCACCTTCTTTACCGCTTTGGTAAAGTTTATATTTATCTAAAAAGATTTCAGGGTCACAATGTCTAAACCTATAAATTGATTGTTTAATATCTCCAACCATAAACCTGTTATTTGTCTGACATAACAACGAAATTATCTTCTCTTGAACGGGGTTTATGTCTTGATATTCATCAACAAAAACATACTGATATTTTTCTTGTAAAGCTTTTCTAACCTTTTCGTTATCTAATAATTTTAAGGTTAGTCTTTCAAGATCATTAAAATCAACAGCATTATTCTTTTGCTTTTCAGCCTGCAAAATGCTGATATAATTTCTAGTTAACCTAGCAATAGCGTTAAGGCGCTCTTTATCTTCTCTTAAATTAGCAACAATCTCTTCATTTGTCGGATTATATTTGGATGTAATCATAGCTTTTATAAACTTCTTTTCTTTATTTTTGAGCATAATTGCATTTTTATATGCTTCTTTTTCAATATTTGTTTTTGCAAGGAA
>JAFZXQ010000045.1 GCA_017616705.1 Clostridia bacterium
TAATCGTATTTATATTTTTTTCAGCTTTAGCATAAGATAATGCATCAGAATACTGTAATAAGGCTTCTGAATAAGAATATTTACTTTTCAGCATCTTTGCATAAAAAAACAGGGCATCAGCCCTGTTTTTTATTACCTTTTAAACCATATAAAGGTCACTTGTTGAAAATAATGGCTCGCAGGTTATATTTATTCCAAGTTTTTTAAGCGTTTGTTCTTCTTCCCCGCTTAAAATGCAAGAAGAATGTGCTTCAAGCCCATAAAGTTCAGGAATCTTTTCAATTGCGCGCTTAGCAAGCGGATTAACTGCAGTTGAAAGAGAAAGTGCAATTAAAGTCTCTTTAAGGCTTAATTGGCCGTTTTTAACCTTTAAAACGTTCTTTTTCATCTCACATAGTGGAGTTAAAATGTTTGAAGGTAAAAGATCAATGCTATCGTCAATTCCTGCCATAACTTTAAGCGCATTTAAAACAACGGCAGAACTTGCTGAAAGAAGTTTTTTGCTTTTTCCATAAACGCATCTTTCATCTTCAAGCATAAGTCCAATAATAGTCGTGTCTTGCATATTAGCAACGTTTCTAACGTTAGTAATAATCTTTCTTGTTTCAAGGCTAATCTTTAATTGGCTCATTAAAATTTCAATTCTTTTAACAATATCTTTTGATCCGCCACCACTAGCGATATCAACTAGCGCCTTTTGGTATCTTCTAATTATCTCAAACTCGCTTGCGCGCCTAACAACTTTATCATTTTTAATACAAAAACCAATCTTGTTGACGCCCATATCTGTTGGTGATTGGTAAAGTTTAGCGTTGCCTGTTATCTTTGTTAAAATATTTTGAACAACAGGAAAACACTCAAGGTCTCTGTTATAGTTAATCGCAACCTGACCATAGGCTTCAAGATGAAAGTTATCAATCATATTAATATCGCCAAGGTCGGCCGTTGCAGCCTCATAAGCAACATTTGTTGGGTGCCTTAAAGGAAGGTTCCAAACAGGGAAAGTTTCAAATTTAGCATATCCCGCCTTAACCCCGCGTTTATATTCATGGTAAAGTTGACTAAGACAAGTTGCAAGTTTTCCGCTTCCTGGCCCAGGAGCAGTAACAACAACAAGCGGCTTAGTTGTTGGAATATATGGGTTAGCGCCATATCCGCGGTCACTAACAATAGTTTCAACGTTATTAGGATAGCCTTCGGTTGGAGTGTGAAAATAAACCTTTTCTCCCCTAGCCTTTAATTTATCTGCAAACTCTTGGGCGCGCGCTTGGCCGGTAAACAGCGTTATAACAATAGAACTAACTGTTAACCCAACACTTCTAAGGTTATCAACCTGCCTTAAAACTTCTGCATCATAAGTTATTGCATAATCTGCCCTAACCTTGCGCTTTTCAATATGTTTTGCGCTAACAACAAAGATAATTTCAAGTTTATCTTTAAGTTGCTTTAAAATATCAATTTTAACTCCAGCATTAAACCCTGGCAAAACTCTTGAGGCGTGAAGGTCGTCAAATAGTTTTCCGCCAAACTCCATATAAAGTTTGTTAGAAAACTTGTTAACGCGCTTTAAAATCTCTTCACTTTGAAGCTTAACATATTTTTCATTATCAAAACCAACAACCATTTTTCACCCCTAAAATCTAGTTTTATTTTAAAATTTTTGAAAAAGAGTTGTCAACAATATTTTCTCTGCAAAACGTTTTTTGTCAAAAATTAACAATAGCCCCCTTCTCTTTTAGCCTATTTTAAAAAATCTATTGCCAACTAAAACAATTTGTGATAAAATATTTTCGTTAGTTCCCTTAGTTAAATGGATATAACAGGCCCCTCCTAAGACCTAACCCGACCAAAGTGAGAAATTCCATAAAGTCCCGTATTTATCGGCAATTTAGCGGTTTTGAAAATTCAGCAAAATAAAAAAGTGTTACCAATTCTGTACATTGTTCCAATTTTACATTACCTGCAATATATTGCATTTCAATACATTTCGTGCTAAAATTTGCACATAAAATTAAATATGTTCTCGTAGCTCAGCTGGATAGAGCACCGCCCTCCTAAGGCGGGTTTGTCGGAGGTTCGAATCCTCTCGGGAACACCAAAAAAACCCTGTAATCAACTTACTGGGCTCTTTTTTATTTTATTAATCTATATCAACTGTGTCTTTATTAAATAAACTATCATTAAAAAATTCTTCTAAAGATAAACCAAAACCATCTGCTATTTTAGCAACGGTAGATAATTCAATGTCTTTGTTTCTTTCATCAATTATGTTTTTCAAAGTTTGTTCTGGCATAACAATCTTTTTGCACAAAGCATACCTTGACATATTATTTTTAATTAACAAGTTGCTAATTCGTAATGCAACCGCTCTTTGTAATTTCATATTTTCATCTCCATATTAAAAGTTTAGACCAAGAAATTTGTAAAAATACTCAATTGTAGAGTGGTAGATTAATAAAAATATGCTATAATACATCTGGAAATTAAAGGACTTTGTCAAATTATCAAAAACTTATAATTTGGCAACCTATAATTGAGGTGGTGTATATGCAAGAAAAAATTGTTTGCTTTGCAGGTCATAGATACGAATGGCATTGCATAGGCGTTGAAGAGAAATTATTACAAACTATTGAAGAACTTATCAATAAAGGCTACACAACTTTTTACGACGGTGGTTATGGTGCATTTGATAAGAAATGTGCACATGCCGTTCGTGAACTCAAACATAAGTATCCAAATATCAAACTTATAAGGATATTGTCCTATTATCATCATGAAAAAGAAAAGTATGAATTGCCTGATTATTATGACGGCTCAATTTATCCTGATCTTGAAAACTTGCATTATAAGCAAGTAATCACAAAACGCAATGAGTGGATTGTGGACAATAGCGACATCCTAGTTTGCCATATTGAAGAGACATATAAAAGCGGTGCTTATAACACTTTGAAATATGCTCGCAAAGTGAATAAGCCTATTATTTACATTTAATTTAAGTGCTAATATTTTAGCGATTTTATATGTTTTTCAATGCTTTTTGCTAATACATTAGCAATTATAAACAAAAAAAGCCCCTAAGAGATTTTTAGTCTCCTAGGGGCTTGTTTTATAATTCTTCGTATGAGTCAGAAAACAAATTTCTAAAAACACGAAGATCTGGTGGAAAGTTTATAAACGCCAAAAATGATGTTCCATTGCTTTGCTGTTTTACATGCCATATATAAGAACCATAAGTGTCTTCAAAATTGTGATTAATAAAAGGAGGAAGCCATATACACA
>JAFZXQ010000046.1 GCA_017616705.1 Clostridia bacterium
TATTACAAAAATTCAGAAGATTTTGTGTTAAGAATTATAAATAGGCTTGATAAAGATACATCGGGTCTTATGATTATTGCTAAGGATAGCATCGCACAAAAGGACATTAAAAATATAAAGAAAACTTATTTTGCAATTTGTGAAGGAAAAATTGACCAAAATTTAGTTATCAACAAGAAAATTGACACCATTAAAAACAATGGCATCAATGAAAGAAAACGTGTTATCACAAATAATGGAAAAGATGCTGAAACATATATTTATCCAATCAAAACAAATGGAAATTTAAGTCTAGTAAAAATTGAATTAAAGCATGGTAGAACGCATCAAATCAGAATTCACCTTTCATCAAATAACACTCCTCTTCTTGGTGATGAAATTTATGGAAAGAGAAGTAAACTTATTTCTCATACTGCTCTTATATGCAAATGTTTAAGTTTTTTTCATCCATATTTAAATAAAACGCTTTTTTTTGAGGTTGATTTTCCAAATGATATTAAACAAATCATTGACTTGGTAAAATAGCTAAATTTAGCGTTTTAGAATAAAAAAAACGTATTTTTTAGTTAAAATAATAAAAAAAAGAAGCAATTTTTGCTTCTTTTTTGTTAATAATCACAAGTATTTGGTGTTCTTGGAAATGGAATTGCATCACGTATATTATCAACACCTGTTAGATACATTACAAGTCTTTCAAAGCCCATACCAAATCCTGAGTGAACGCAAGAACCAAATTTTCTTAGGTTAATAAACCAATCAATTTTATCCATATCAACTTTCATGGCTTTGCAACGCGCAATAAGTTTATCATAATCTTCTTCACGTTGGCTTCCGCCCATAAGTTCGCCAGCACCAGGAACTTCAAGGTCAACAGCGGCAACAGTTTTGTTATCAGCATTTGTTTTCATATAGAAGGCTTTAATATCTTTTGGCCAGTTTTTGATGAAAACAGGACCATCAAAATAACTTGTTATATATTTTTCATGCTCTTTAGCGATATCACCATCATAAGTTGGCTCAAATTCCCATTTAACATTTGCTTGTTTTAAAATATCAATAACGTCATGGTGATCAATTCTAACGAAATTAGATTTAACAAGTTTAGTTAATTTTTCTTTTAACCCTGGGGCAATGAAACTATCAAGATAAGCTATCTCAACAGAACATTTCTCTAAAACAGCGCTAACAACGCTTTTTAACATGCTTTCTTCAATATCCATAAGAGAGTCAAGATCACAGAAAGCAATTTCTGGCTCAATCATCCAGAATTCGTTAGAATGTGTTTTAGTGTTAGAGTTTTCAGTTCTAAAGGTTGGGCCAAAAGTATAAATTTTAGAAAATGCTTGAGCAAAAGCCTCGCCATGAAGTTGGCCAGACCCAGTTATATAACTCATCTTGCCAAATAAATCTTGGCTAAAATCAATCTTACCATTTTTAGTTAGAGGAGGGTTGTTAAAGTCAAGCGCACTAATCTTAAACATCTGGTCGCTTCCTTCGCAGTCAGTTGTTGTAATTAAAGGCGTGTTAACATAAACATATCCGTTATTTTGAAAATATTCATGAATAGCAAAACTAGCAACGCTTCTAATTCTAAACACAGCGTTAAAGAGCCTTGTTCTTGGCCTAAGATAAGCAATTTCTCTTAAGAATTCAACACTATGTTGTTTCTTTTGAAGTGGGTAAGTTTCATCAGTTTGGTTAACAATAGTAACTTTTTCTGCGTGAATTTCAAATGGTTGTTTTGCTTCAGGTGTTAAAACTAATTTCCCGCTAACAATAATGCTTGATCCAGCAATTAGTGAAGCAACAGCATCATAGTTATCAATTTTATTTTGGTCAAAAATAATTTGAACTCCGTTAAAGCAAGTTCCATCATTAAGGTCAATAAACCCAAAAGTTTTTGAGTTTCTAACGCTTCTAACCCAGCCAGCAACACTAACATCTTTTCCTTTTAGTGACTTGGCGTTTTTATAAAGATAAGAGATATCTAATTTTTCCATAAAATTCTCCTAGAAATTTACTTGATTATATCATACCATCATTTTATTTGCAAGCCATCAAATCAAATAGTTGAAAATTACTTGAAATAATAACAAAAAAGTGATAGTATTAAATCAAACATAGGAGGAATTATGAAAAACTTTATTAAAGAGTTTAAAGAGTTTATCTCTCGCGGAAACATTATTGATTTAGCCGTTGCCGTTATTATTGGTGGTGCGTTTAGCGCAATCGTTACTGCCTTAACGCAACAAATCATTATGCCGCTCGTTAACTGGGCTTTAGCCGCAGTTGGTGGCAAAGAAGGTCTTGAATCAGCTTATACTATTTTAAGCCCAGGCTATACTGATGGCGTTTTAGATTTAACAAAGTCAATTTATATCGATTGGGGCGCATTCATTTCAGCAATTCTTAACTTCTTTATTATTGCATTAGTTCTTTTTGCTATCGTTAAAGTTGTTAACAGGTCAAAGAAAAGAATTTCTAGTGTTAAAGCAAAGGCCCAAGAAAAATTAAACAAAGAGCTTATTGCTGAAAAGAAAGAAGTAAGAATGCAAGCAAAAGCCGAAGGCAAATCATTTAAAACTGCTTGGAAAGAGCATTTAATCCAAAAAGAAGAAGCAGCAAAACGCGCTGAAGAAGAAAAAGTAGCAGCCGAAAAGGCCGAAGCCGAAAGAGCCGCTAAAGAAAGAGAAGAAATCTTAAAGTCAATGAACACAACTGATAAACTTCTTTATGAAATAAATGAAAAATTAAGCAAGAATTAAAACAAAACAAAAGCACCCAATCGGGTGCTTTTTTATAACGTAAATCCGCAGTCAATAGTTATATTTGTTCCGGTTATATGAGGTGATCTAGTTAAAAATAGGGCAGTTTTAGCAACGCTTAGTGCCGTTGGTAATTTATTAATTGCGCTTTCTTCTTTAACCAACGCTATATCTGCTTTAGTTAAGTGAGAGTTCATTTTGCTAATAATTAAGCCAGGGCTGATTGTGTTAACCGTTATATTTTTGCTTCCAATTTCTTTTGCTAATGATTTAGAGAAGGCGATAACGCCTCCTTTTGTTGCGCTGTAAGTTGACTCAAATGATGCGCCAACATTTCCCCAAATTGAAGCAATATTAATTATGCTTCCGCCGCCATCATTAAAATAATTTAAACTTTCTTTATTAACTAAAATTGTTCCAACAAGGTTAACATTAATTTCACTAGAAAGGTTAGCATAACTTTGGTCAATAATAAGGTTAGGTTTGCTAACCCCAGCAGAACAAATTAAGCAGTCAATCTTGCCAAAAATTTTAGCAAACTCATTAAAGAATTCTTTAACAGATTTTTCGCTTGTTTGGTCACAATAATAGTAGCAAAATCTGTTTTGCCTAACTTTTAAACTTGCGCTTAAGTTATCTAGCTCACTTTTATTGTTAAAATAAGAGCCAAAAACGTTAAACCCAGCATTATAAAACTTTTTAACGAGCGCCTTGCCAATTGTTCCGCTTGCGCCCATAATTACGACATTTTTCATACTATGCTATTATATATTTTTGTTTTGATTTTGTCAACAGGGGCTGTCACTAAAAAAATAAGGCTAGCATAAAACAAAATAATGGAATTTAATACTTTTTTAATTAGCAAGCAAACAATTTTATCAAACCTTAACGTCATAAAAAACCTAGTAAAAGCTAAAACCAAACTTTGCGCTGTTGTCAAGGCTGACGCTTATTCGCTTGGTGTTAAAAACGTCTGTGGAATCTTAAATGGGAAGGTTGACTTTTTTGCCGTTAACTCGCTTAGCGAAGCACTTGAAATTAGGCAGTTTGATAAACTAACCAAAATCTTAATTTTAGGCAAAACTGATAAACTAGACTATGAAGTTTGCGCTAAAAATAACATAAGTATTAGCGTTTTTTGCCTTGAAGATTTAACTAGCGTTATTTTGAACGAAAAACTTAATGTTCATATCAAAGTTAACTCCGGAATGAATCGCTTTGGAACTAACTCACTTGATGAGTTTAAGTTAATGATAAAAGCAATAAAGAATAATAACAACTTAAACCTTGAAGGCGTTTTTACTCATTATCATTCTGCTGACCAAACAAGCGTAACAAAAGAGCAATTTAAGCGATTTATGACTTTTGTTAAGGCAACTCATAAAAAAGTTTTGTTTCATGCCAGCGCAACAGGCGGAGTTATTAATAACCCAAAACTGAGTTTAAATATGGTTAGAATTGGTTTTGGGCTTTATGGGCAAACAAAACTAACAAAAACTGCGCTAACGATAAGGGCAAAAATAGTCAACATTATTAATTTAAAGGCGGGGGACAGCCTTGGCTATCAAAGTGGTTTTATTGTCAAAAAGGATTATAAAATTGGCGTTGTTTCACTTGGCTATGCTGATGGCTTTTCTCACAGGTTATCAAATCATTTTAGCGTTTTATGTAATGGGAAGTTTTGTAATGTTTTAGGGTATGTTTGCATGGATTGTTTCTTTATTGATTTAACCAATCTTTCTGCTAAGATTTATGATAACGTAACCATCTTGGGCAGTGATAAGGAAAACGAAATAACGCTAAACGATTATGCTAATGCGCTTAAAACTAGCCCCTATGAAATTTTAACAATGTTTAGGCGAAAGAGAATGAGGGTTGTTTGTAAGTGATTTATATAAATATTAAGTGGTCAAAATTACTAAAAAAGTTTACATAACCACTTGATATTTTTTTTTGACTATGTTATATTATATCAGTAATCTCACTTTTGAGGGATTGGGCTTATTGTTGCCGATGGCAAATTTTGCTCAGGTTTTCAGCCTATGTGAACTCAAAAGGTAGAAATAAAAACAAGGAGGAAAAACGCAAATGTCAGTTATTTCAATGAAACAATTGCTTGAAGCCGGTGTTCACTTTGGTCATCCAACTCGTAAATGGAACCCAAAAATGAAAAAGTATATTTTTACCGCCCGCAATGATATTCACGTTCTTAACCTAGAATTAACAGTTGATCTTATTGATCAAGCTTATGCTTTTGTTAAGGAAGTTGTTTCAAGTGGAAAGTCGGTTTTATTTGTTGGCACTAAGAAACAAGCAAAAGACGCAATTATTGAAGAAGCTCAAAGATGTGGCGAGTTTTACATGGGAAATCGTTGGCTTGGCGGAACGCTAACTAACTTTAAAACCATTCGTGCAAGAGTTGATAGACTTGCAAAACTTAACGCTATGGAGCAATCTGGCGAGTTAAACTTGTTACCAAAGAAAGAAGTTGCAGGATTACTTAAAGAAAGAGATAATCTTGAAGCTAACCTTGGCGGTATCAAAGATATGCACACTATGCCAGGCGTGTTGTTCGTTGTTGACCCTAAGAAAGAATACATTGCTGTTAGAGAAGCTCGTTCTCTTAACATTCCAATCGTAGGGTTAGTTGACACAAACTGCGATCCTGATGACGTTGATTACGTTATTCCAGGAAATGATGATGCAGTAAGAAGTGTTAAACTAATTGCTGGGGCAATTGCCGACGCTTGTATTGAAGCAAAAGAAGGGGAAGAAGGCCTTGCTAAACGCAAAGAAGCCGAAGCAAAAGCTAACCCTGAAGCTGCAACAAAAGAAGCAAGCAATGAGCCAGAAGCAACAACAATGGCTGAAGTTGATTTGGCTAAAGCCGAAGAAAACTTACAAGAATAAGGGGGAAAAGTTTATGTTTACTGCTAAAGACGTTGTAACATTACGTGAAAGAACCGGTGTTGGAATGCTTAACTGCAAAGAGGCATTAGAAGCTTGCGATGGTAACATCGAAAAGGCTATTGACTATCTTAGAGAAAAAGGCATTGCAGCCGCTGCTAAAAAAGAAGGCAGAATCGCCGCTGAAGGTGTAGTTGAAAGCTATATTCACGCTGGCGGAAAAATCGGTGTTTTGCTTGAAGTTAACTGTGAAACAGACTTCGTTGCTAAATCTGATGATTTCAAAGCGCTTGTTCACGATATCGCTATGCACATTGCTGCTAGCAACCCACTTTATGTTAGTGACACAGAAGTTGACCAAGAGGCTTTAAACAAAGAACGCGAAATTTACCGCGCTCAATCATTAAATGAAGGCAAGCCAGAAGCTGTTGTTGACAAAATGGTTGAAGGAAGAGTTAAGAAATATCTTAAAGAAGTTTGCTTACTTGACCAACCATTTGTTAAAGATCCATCTAAAGATATTAGAACGCTTGTTAATGAAGCCGTTGCTAAAATCGGTGAGAAGATAACTGTTAGAAGATTCGTTCGCTTTGTTATGGGCGAAGGCCTTGAAAAGAGAAATGAAAACTTCGCAGAAGAAATCGCAAAACAAACAAAACAAGATTAATTTAAAAGAGCTCATTTGAGCTCTTTTTTGTTGCAAAAATAACCTTGTTTTATACATTTTTAGCAGGTATAATAAAAACATAATATAACAATAATCTTTATTATAATTTTAATTTTGGCTTTTATTATTTTGCAAAAGGTGAAAAATTAGTTATAATAAAACATAAGGAGAAATTTATAGTGGAACAAAACGAAAGAATTGATGAAATTTTTATGGACCTTGAGCTAAACCTAGAAAAACAGGTTGAACATTTTAAAGCTGAGCTCAATAATGTTAGGGCAGGAAGGGCTAATCCTCATATCTTAGATAAGATTAGCGTTGATTATTACGGAACAAGAACCCCGCTTGCTCACGTTGCTAACATTAGCGTTCAAGATGCAAGGGTTTTAGTTATTAGCCCATGGGATGCTAGCCTTGTTAAAGCAATTAACAAAGAGATTATGGCGAGCGATATTGGAATAACTCCTAGTGATGACGGAAGAGTTATTAGATTAACTTTCCCTCAACTTACTGAAGACAGAAGAAAAGAGCTTGTCAAATCAACGAGAAAAACTCTTGAAGATAACAAAGTTGTTTGCAGAAACGTTAGGCGTGACGCAATGGAAGAACTTAAAAAATTAAAGAATGATAAAGCCATTAGCGAAGATGATTATGCTGGCTATGAAAAAGATGTTCAAAAGCAACTTGATGCAACAATTTTAACTTTAGATAATTTAATGGATAGTAAAGAAAAAGAAATTATGCAAGTTTAAATAAGGGGCAAATATGTTTTTAAAAAAGAAGGCAAAAGTTGCGATTGATCTAAATAATCTTCCAAATCATATTGCGTTTATTTGTGATGGCAACAGGCGCTGGGCAAAAGAGCGAGGGCTTCCAACCTTGCTTGGCCATAAAGAAGGGCTTAACGCACTTAAACGAGTTGTCAAACGTGCAGTTGAATTAAAACTTAAATATTTAACGTTCTTTTGCTTTTCAACTGAAAATTTTGATAGAAGCAAAGAAGAAGTTAAATATCTTTTTGATTTATTTAGAGATATTAAAAACCTAGTTCCTGATTTTATTCGTGATGGTTATAAGTTTCATCACGCAGGCGACATTAGCCTTCTTCCACCAGATTTAGTTACAATAATTAATGAGGTAACAGAAAAAACAAGTGGCGGTAAAAACGGAACAATCTGCATTGCGCTTGCTTATGGTGGGCGAAACGATATAGTTAGGGCAGCTCAAAGGCTATTGAAAGAGAAGGTTGATCCAAACGAAATAACCGAAGAGAACTTTAAAAAATATCTATCAACGGGCGATATGCCTGATGTTGACCTTCTTGTTAGAACAAGTGGTGAACAGCGAATTAGCGGGTTTTTACTTTATAATATGCCTTACGCTGAACTCTATTTTGTTAAAAAGCATTGGCCAGCATTTAGAGCAAATGATCTTGATAACTGCATAGTTGAATTTCAAAGCCGAACGAGAAGGTTTGGCAAATAGGAGAAGAGATGCTTAAACGAACGATAACAGGTTTCTTTATTTTAGTTATTTTAGCGGGCTTTATTGCTTTAAGGCTTGTTTCACAATTATTTTTTGATGCTTTAGTTTTAGCAATAATTAGTTGCGCTATTTTTGAAGTAGGCAAGGTTATTAAAGCTCAAAATCAAACTTTTTATGTGCCATTAGTTATGGCGCTTGGCGTTTTTGCTTGGGCGGCGTTTAGATATTTAAATAACCCGGTTTTATGCATAATGTTATGCTTAATTTTGGTTTTCTTAGCTTCATTTATTTTTGAAATTGTTTCAATCAACAGAGTTAAAGACGAAGGCGAGGTTAATAATCAAAAACTAAACGAAAAAACTAACAACACAATGTTTGTTGCAATTTATCCAGTTGTTTTAATTAGTTCATTTTTTGGGCTTAACTATCTTGGTTTAAATCTTGGTTTTGTTGCAATTATTTTAACCTTTATGATTAGTATGTTTACTGACGTTGGCGCATATTGTTTTGGTATAGCCTTCGGCAGAAATTCAAAATATAAACTTGCTCCAGCAATTTCACCTAAAAAGAGCGTTGTTGGCGCCGTTTTTGGTATGGTTTTTGGGTTAATTGCTGGCGGACTTGGTTGGTTATTTTTCTATCACCTTGGCTGGTTTGGCGCTCTTGGTAAATTAAGTTTATCAAAAAGCATTATAATTTTTGCCCTTGCTGGTTTATTTGGAAGCGTTGCAACCCAACTCGGTGACCTTTATGCTAGCGCTGTTAAAAGAAAAGTTGGGTTAAAAGACTTTTCAAATTTATTGCCAGGTCATGGCGGAATAATGGATAGGTTAGATGGCGAAATGTTTTGCGCAAGCCTAATCTTTATTATTTTCTCATTGTTTATTTAAGGAGTTTTTATGACCTTTTTTTACGTTATTCTAGCAATTGTTGTTTTACTTATTTTAATAACCGTTCATGAATTCGGTCATTATATTTTTGGTAAAATTCTAGGTTTTAAAATTGAAGAATTTTCAATTGGGTTTGGTAAATCTATTTTTTCAAAAACAAGCAAAAAAACCGGTGAAAAGTTTTCAATAAGAATTATTCCTCTTGGGGGATATTGTGCCTTTTTAGGTGAAGACGAAGATAACCCAAGTAAAGAGGCTTTCAATAACCAAAAGCCATGGAAAAGGTTGATAGTTTGCCTTGGGGGCGTAACCTTTAACTTTTTATTTGGAATTATAATGAGTGTTGTTTTCTTGCTTTCAAGCGGTTATGCTGTTCCTCAAGTCAATAAGATTGCTGAAGGCAACCCTTATTTTCAAGTTGGCGATGTAATTAAAAGTGTTAATGGCAAGAGCATTGAAATATATCGACATATGGGTGATTTGATTGCAAATTATGGCGAAGATGAAGAATTTACTGTTACCTTAATAAGAAATGGCGAAACTATAACTCAAACCGTTTCAAAGAAAAGTTACAGCGCTTATTATTATGTTTCTAATCCATATTGGGTTGAAAAGAACCTTTATGATATTGGCGGAAATAAAGTAACAGCCGCTGAGTTTGACGAATATATTTCTTCATTTAGCGTAACAAAAGATAGTGAAGGGAAATACCAATATCCTGATATTGCTGACAATTCGTTTAAATATTATAAGGGTGATGAATTAGTTGGCTTATCTAAAGATGACTTGATCAAAAATGCTGGGGTAAGCATCTCTCCTGATGGCGTTAGTATTGGTTTTGTTTATGGTAATTATGCTCAAAGTTATGGTTTCTTTGAAGCGCTAGGAAAGGCATGGCCATTTGCTTTCTATGTTTGCGGATTAATCTTTAAAGCGCTCGCCGGAATCTTTACAGGCGCAACAACAATTCGTGACCTTGGTGGAACGGTTACTGCCGTAACTCAAATGGTTGAAATTTCAAAGATGGGATTTACTCAATTTTTAATGTTATTCCCATTACTCAGCTTTAACTTGGCAATATTTAACGTCTTGCCAATTCCGGCGCTTGATGGGGCAAGAGCAGTCTTTATTTTAATTGAAATGATAGCAAGAAAACCCGTTCCAAGAAAGATTGAAGCAATGATTCATACTATTGGTTTAATTATATTATTTGCGCTTGTTATTTTTCTTGATATTTACCATATATTCTTTTTAAAGTAGGCAAAAGATGACTTTGACAGAAGCTATTGAAAAACTTAATGAAAAAACAGAAAATGCTTATGAATTCATGATAGGAAATCAGGCTCATCATGGCGATATTTTAACCCTTGAAATAAGATATAAAGATGGAACTATTTTAGGGCAAGATAAAAGAAATGAATGCTTAATATTTCTGCTTGAAAACTTGCCAGCCGGCGTTGTTTATGATATCAAGTTTGTTAAAAATTTTAAAACAAGCGAAGTTATTAAAAAATCAACTGAAGACATAATAAAATCTAAATTCCCTTCACTTATTTATGAGGTTGAAAGCGTAAGCGAAAACCTTGATGAGATAACGCTTAAAATTGATGAAGATGTTTTTGATTATGCCCAGTCTCGTGGCGTTAAACAAACGCTTAGTAAAGAGTTAACAGAGCTTTATTTAAGCCCAGTTAACGTTAACTTAGTTAAAACAGCGATTGAAGTTAACGAAGAAAATGAAGTTCCAGTTTTTATTGAAGAAAAAGTTGACCATACTATTCCTGTTAGTGAGGTTAGCGCTTTTTGTGGTGACGTTATTGATTCTAAGCCAACTTATATTAAAGATTTAACGAGCCCAAGGCCTCAGGTTACTATTTGCGGAAAGATTAAATATATAAACTCTCGCGAACTTAAAAAGAAACAAAAAGAAGGCGAGCAAGAGCAAAAACCGCCTGAAAATGAGGAAGGCGAGCAAGAAAAAGAGGCTTACGTTAAAAAACTCTTTAAGTTTTCAGTTGAAGACTTTTCCGGCTCAATTAACTGCATTTATTTTTCAACCAAAACAACTATTGCTAATGCTGAAAAACTTGCTAGCGGAAGCGAAGTTGTTGTTTTTGGTGACCTTGTTATTGATGAATATTCTGGCGGACTAACTTTAAAAGCAAAGGCAATTAACCTTTGTGTTTTGCCAAAAGATTTTAAAGAAGAAATTAAGTTTAAAGACGAGCCTGAAAACTATACTTGGTGTTTCCCAGAGCCTTATGTTAGTAAAGAGCAAGTTGACTTATTTAGCGTTTTATCTGGCTCAGATAGCGAAGTTAGTCCATTTCTTGCAAAGAACGACGTTGTTGTTTTTGACTTTGAAACAACCGGCCTAAGCGCAACTGACTGCAAAATTATTGAAATTGGTGCCGTAAAGGTTCATGAAGGCAAGATTGTTGAACAGTTTGAAACCTTCGTTAATCCAGAAGGTCACATTGATGATGACAGCACACTTGTTCACGGAATAACTGATGAAATGGTTAAAGATGCGCCTAACTATAAAATGGCTCTTCAAGATTTTTATAAGTTTACTCGCAACGCCTTTCTTTGCGCCTATAATATAGCATTTGACTTTAGTTTTCTTGATTTATATGGAAGAAAGGCTGGGTTTAATTTTAATAACCCTCAAATTGACGCTTTAAAGGTTGCTAGTCATTTTGTTAAGGGCGTTAAGAATTATAAACTAAAAACGGTTGCGGATAAACTGGGTGTTGTTTTAGATAACGCCCATAGAGCAGTTTATGATACTATTGCGACTGCCGAAGTCTTAATAAAACTTGCTGGTAATGTTAACGTTGATGGAACTTTCTAATAAGACGTTTGACAATAAACAAACTTAAATGATAAACTGAATTTAGTTAAAGGAGAATTCTTATGAGTAATAAATTCTTTGGAGTTGAAGGCAACGATATTTATGGTTTTAGTAATGGCTATGTTATGGAAAAATACAATGCTTTCTTTAAAGTTAAAGGAAAAATATCTCATGACCAAGCCAATAACATTTATAACGCAATGCGTGATTTAAGATTAACGGGGGCTGAATTAGATCCAAATCAACCAATTCCTGTTTTCCTTTATTCTTATAGCTATCAAGGCGAAGTTGGCAATGCTTATGCACTTGCTAATAGATATAGAACTTGGAAAGATTTTTCTAAACATTCAAAAGATCCTCGCGATATTTATTGCTTAACAAATAAAGAGATGGTTTTGCATGCTCCTGAAATTAAGGATTATTTTAATAAATGCGCTAAACGATATGTTAAAAGCTATAAACATATTGAAGACGTTCCTGAATCAGGTTTGCGTTTAGTTGGGCAGTTTCTAGATGACGTTAACACTATTTATAGCAATATTGGGCAAGATGAGATAACTAGCATACTAAGCGAAAGTTATGACAAACAAAATGGCATAACAATCAAAAACATTTTAAACGGGATAATGAGTTTTAGATTTAATTCTAAAAATAATGAAGATGAACAAGCAAAATAAGGGGCAAGGCCCTTTATTTTTTGTTAATTTAATAATATTTTTTATAAACACTTGCCAAATGCCAATAATTAGTATATAATACTTTATGTATTGATGCTTAAGTTTATGGAGTGGCTCGGCCACTCCTAAATTTTTGAAAGGAGAGAAAATGAATAAAAAAGTTAGTGAAATTGTTCTTGATTCAATAACTAAACCAGTAACTGAACTTGGCTATGAAATCGTTGACGTAATCTATGAAAAGAAACCAACTGGAATGAATTTAACGGTAACGATTGATTGTAAGGCGGGAATAACTCTTGACGATTGCGAGAAAGTTCATCATTTAATTGACCCAATTTTAGACGAGATTGACCCAACTAATGGCGCTAGTTACATTTTAAATGTTTCAAGCCCAGGGCTTGATAGGCCAATTAAAACCGATTCTGATTTAGCGCGAAACATTGATGAGGTTGTTGAATGTAACGTTTTTGTTAAAGTTGAAAAGCTTAAAACGCTAGTTGGAAGGCTTGTTAGCTTTAACGCCGAATCAATAACGCTAGATTGCTCTGGTAAAGAAATAAACATTTTAAGATCAAACATTTCAAAACTAACGAAATTCATTGAGATATAAGGAGAAGATAATGGTAAATAAAGATTTTTTCATGGCTCTAGAAGAATTAGAGCAAACTAAAGGAATTAAAAAGGAATTTTTCATTGAGAAACTTGAGGCTGCACTTGTTGCTGCTTACAAAAAGAATTTTGGCGAAGCAAAAGCCGTAACTGTTAAACTTAACCCAGAAAAAAACACAATTAAGATTATTGCTTATAAAACAGTTGTAGAACAGGTTGAAAATGAAGACACTGAAATTAGCCTTGAAGAAGCATTAAAAGTTAATCCTAAAATTAAGATTGGGGACACTCTTGATGAAGAAATAACTCCAAAAGATTTTGGAAGAATTGCAGCCGGAACTGCTAAACAAGTTATCGTTCAAAACCTTAGGGAATATGAGCGTGGGCTTGCATTTGGCGAACTTCAAGATAAGGTTAACACTCTTATTGGCGCAACAGTTAGAAGAGTTGATAATGACGTTGTTTATCTTGAACTTGCCGGAACAAGCATTGAAGGCGTTATGATGGCTAATGACCAAATTCCAACTGAAAAGTATACTATTGGCGAAAAACTTAAAGTTTATATTAAGAAACTTAAAGAGGGAATTCACGGCGTTCAAGCCCTTGTTTCAAGATCAGTTCCTGGGTTTGTTAGAAAACTATTTGAAATTGAAGTTCCTGAAATTGCGAGTGGCGTTGTTGAAATTAAAAACCTAGTTAGAGAAGCTGGCGCTAGAACAAAGATCAGCATTGAAAGTCATGACCCAGAAGTTGACGCTCTTGGCGCTTGTGTTGGAAACCGTGGGGCAAGAGTTAATGCAATTGTTGCTAGCCTTGGCGGAGAAAAAGTTGATATTATCATTTATTCTGATGATCCATTTGAATATATCGCTCGTGCGCTTAGCCCAGCAAAAGTTATAAGCGTTGAAATTGACGAAGTTTTAAAATCAAGCAAAGTTGTTGTTCCTGATGACAAACTCAGCCTTGCTATTGGTAAAAACGGACAAAACGTTAGACTTGCCGCAAAACTTACCGGCTGGAAGATTGACGTTAAAAGCGAGAAAGCCGCTGCTGAAGGTGAAGCAAAAGAGCCAGAAGGCGTTGTTTCAACTGATGTTAGCGACGCTGACACACTTTTTGTTGACCTTGATGAATAAGGAGATTTATGGCAAAAGTAATACCACAGCGAACTTGCATTGTTTGCAGGCTTACTAAAGATAAAAAAGAGTTGACCAGATTTGTTTTAAGCAAAGATGGCAATCTTACTATTGATAATTTGCAAAAGTTAGAAGGGCGTGGTGCTTATGTTTGTGCTGATGGCGATTGCAAAAGTAAATTACTTAAAACCCACGCATTAAATCGTGCTTTTAAAAAACAATTTAATGATGAATTAGTTATGAGGTTAATTGATGAATCAAAAAATTAAAGCATATATTGGTTTTGCTATCAAAGGCAAAAAAACAATAATTGGTGTTGACAATATAATCTTAAAGAAAAACGTTAAGGTTATTATCGTTTCACCAGAGTTAAGTGAAAACTCACTTAACAAATTAAAACAAAAAACCGAAACAAAAATAATTGTTTTAGATGGTTATTTGCCTGAAGGCGTTTTAGCGTTAGGAATAACTGATGCTAGCCTTGCGGGCGAAATAATTAAACAAACTGAAAATTGTTAGGAGGATAAAGTTTGGAACAACCACAAAACAAATCTAATTTAGATCTATCAAACATTAAAAGCGTTCAAGAAGAAATTAAGGCAAATTCTTTAGGCGTAATAATTGCTAATCTAAAAAAGCTCAGAAATAAAGCGGAGCTCGTTTTGGGTAAGCAAAAAGCAAAACTTCAAGCAAAACTTGATGAAATTAGCGCTAAGGCAAAACTTGAAGAAGAAAAAGCAAAACAAGAAAAGCAACTTCTTGAAAAGGAAGCTAAGAAACAAGAACAAGCAAAACCAGCTCAGCCTAAAGAGGCTAGGCCTTCTTCTGATGCAACAAAAACAAGATTCTTTGCTCGTGATAACGCTAATCCTAACGATTTTAAGAATAAGAGATTTAACCAATCAAGCGCTTATAAAGAGGGCGTTTCAAGCGGACAAAGAAAGAATCCTAATGGCGCTAAGTTTGGTCCTAATCAAAGGCCAATGAGCCCTAAAACCGGTTTATCTAGAATAACTAAACCGGTTGAAACGTTTGACGCATCAAAACTTATTAAGAAAGACGTTAACCATGGCGCTAAAAAGAAAACCTTTGAAAAGGCTGACGATAAAAAGAGCATGAACAAAAAGGCTCTAATAAACAGGGGCTATATTGAAGACGTTAGTCTTGCTGATGAAGACTATGCTGGCGTTGGTGGCAAAAAGAGATCAAAGAAAACAAAAGAACAACAAACAGTTGTTGCTCCTAAGATTGATCACGCAGTTATAACAACTGAAAACTTAACCGTTAAACTTCTTGCCGAAAAAACAGGAAGACCAGTTACTGAAATAATGAGCAAATTCTTGATGCTTGGAATGATGGTTAATATTAACTCAAGCATTGATTTTGATAGCGCAGAGCTTATTGCTAGCGAATTAGGGGTTACTCTTGAAAGAAAACTTGAAAAATCTTTTGAAGAACAAGTTAAAGAAATCTATGACGCAGGTGAAGACGATTCTAACTTAGTTAAGCGCCCACCAGTTGTTACTGTTATGGGTCACGTTGACCATGGTAAAACAAGCCTTCTTGATGCAATTAGAAAAACTAATGTAACAAGCGGGGAAGCCGGCGGAATAACTCAACACATTGGCGCTTACATGATTGAAGTTAACGGCGAGAAGATAACATTTATCGATACTCCTGGCCACGCAGCATTTAGCCAAATGAGAAAACGTGGCGCTAATCTTACTGACGTTGCAATTTTAGTGGTTGCGGCTGATGACGGAGTTATGCCTCAAACTATTGAAGCAATTAAATATATCAAAGAAGCAAAAGTTCCAATGATTGTTGCAATTAACAAAATTGATGTTCCAACCGCGAATATTGACAAAATTAAGCAACAATTAACCGAACATGATGTTGTTCCAGAAGAATGGGGTGGAGATGCCATTATGGTGCCAATTTCGGCGAAAACTGGCCAAAACCTTGATAAACTTCTTGAAATGATTTTATTTGTTAGCGAATATCAAAACTTAAGGGCTAACCCTAATCGTAACGCAACCGGAACAATTATTGAGTCAAAACTTGATAAGGGAATGGGTGCCGTTGCAACAGTTTTAGTTAAAAACGGAACTTTAAAAGTTGGCGACTATTGCTTAGTTGGAACTAACTCAGGTAAAGTTAGGGCAATGACTGATGATAAAGGCAAACAAATTAAATCTGCTGGCCCAAGCGTTCCTGTTTCAATCCTTGGTTTAGGAAGCGTTCCTAATGCTGGTGACTCACTTTATGTTGTTGATGAAAAACTTGGCAAACAGGTAATTAGTGAGCGTGTTGAAAAAGAGAGAATGGGCTTAATTAAAAAGGCCGACACAAGCGTTGATGCGCTTATGGATAAAATAACAGAAAGCAACTTCAAAGATTATAATATTATAATTAAAGGTGACGTTGCTGGTTCAGTTGAAGCATTATCTCAAACACTTGGCGCAATCGCTAACGAAGAAGTTAAAGTTAGATGTATTCATGGTGGAGTTGGCGCCATTAACGAAAACGACGTTATGCTTGCTCAAGCTTCAAACGCTGTTATTATTGGCTTTAACGTTAAACCAGATTTCAAGGCTAAAATATTAGCAGAAAAATATAAAGTTAATATCAAATTCTATAGAATAATCTATGAGGCTGTTGAATTTGTTACTGAAGCAATTGAAAAGCTTAAAACACCTAAGTTTAAAGAGGTTGTAACAGGTCATGCTGAAGTAAGACAATTATTCAAGGCTAGCAAAGTTGGAATTATTGCTGGATCACACATGCTTGATGGTAAAATTTCTAAAACAAATAAAGTTAGAATAACGAGAAACGATAAAGTTATTTTTGACGGCGATATTAACTCAATTCAACGTGAGAAAAATGAGGTTAAAGAAGTTGCTGCCGGATTTGATTTTGGTATAACTTTTGTTAACTTTATTGACGTTAACGTTGGCGATATTATTGAATCTTATGCATTAGAGCAAATTTAAGGAGAAAATAATGGCAAAACCTATTAGAATTGCAAAAATTAATGCAGAAATTGTTAGAACAATTTCAAAGATTTTAACCGAACTTAATGATCCAGAAATTGTTAATTCTCTTATAACCGTAACAAAAGCTAACACGAGTGAAGATTTTTATCAAACTAAGGTTTATGTTAGTATTTATGGTGATGAAGCGAAGAAACAAGCAGTTTTAGCCTCTCTTGAAAAGGCTAAGGGAAAAGTCAGAAGGGAACTTGCTTTAGGAATTGATTTAAGAATTGTTCCAGAAATTATTTGGGTTTTAGATGATTCACTTGAAACGAGTGAAAGGATAAACAAAATTCTTGAAGATTTAAAGGGATAAGAAATGCAAAATTCAATTTTTGATAAAATTAAAAATGCAAATAGCATAACCATTTTAACGCACGCCAAAACTGATGGCGACGCAGTTGGTTCTGCGCTTGCATTTTTTTATTACGCTAAAGAACAGGGCAAAGAGGTTAATGTTTTAATAGACAGCACAATTCCATCAAACCTTCTTTGGCTTCCTGGAATTGAAAGTATTAACTCTAAAAAGGTTAATGGCGGTGATCTCGCCATCGTTGTAGATTGCGCAACAGCGGAAAGGTTAGGAAGAAATAAATTTAAACTATCTTCATTTAAAGATACAATTTCAGTTGATCACCACCAAGATAACGAGCGTTTTGCTAAATTAAATTTAGTAAAACCTGGCTATTCATCAACGGCTGAATATGTTTATGATCTTTTTGTTAAATATGATCAAGAAATTTCGCCTGACATTGCTAGGAATATTTTAGTTGGAATTTTAACTGACACAGGTGGTTTAAAGTTTAATAGCGCAACGCCTGACACGTTTAGAAAGGTTGCAAGCCTACTTGAAGTGGTTGATAAAAAAGCGGACTACTTTTCAATGCCACTATTTCAAAGTTTGCCACACAAACTATTTATGCTTAAAAAATATGCTTATGATAATGTTAAGTTTTATAACAACAATGAAGTTGCAATTTTTGAATTAAGCCATGAAGACTTATTAAAGCTTGACGTTGATATAACTGACACTAAAATTATTTTAGATATCGCTTTAAGCCTTGAATCAATAAAACTTATTGGCGCAATTTGTGAAGATTCTGATGGGGTTAATTATGTTTCATTAAGATCAAAATGTGATGTTGATGTTAGCAAAATTGCAGCGAAGTTTGGTGGGGGCGGTCACATTCAAGCGAGTGGCTGTAAAATAATTGGCGACTTTAAAAATGCAACAAAAATAATAACTGATGCTTTAATTAAAGGGTTAAAAGAATGTTAGGCTTTCTTTGCGTAAATAAACCAAGAGGGATATCAAGTGCAAAGGTTGTTTCGCGCGTTAAATATTTAACTAAAGAAAAAGTTGGTCATCTTGGAACACTTGATCCACTTGCCGAAGGGTTGCTTGTTATTGCAATTGGGAAGGCAACAAGGTTGTTTGATTATTTCTTAAATAAAGATAAAGTTTATATTGCTTCATGTAAATTTGGTGAAGAAACTGACACTCTTGATCTTGGTGGTAAAGTTGTAAAAAACTGCAAAAACATACCAACAAAAGAGAAAATATTAGAAAAAATCGCTAAAATGATAGGAAAAAGCGAACAAATGCCACCGATTTATTCAGCAAAAAACATTGATGGAAAACGCGCTTATAGTTTAGCTAGAAGTGGTGAAGAGGTGAAACTAACGCCAAAAGAAATTGAAATTTATTCATTAGATTTGATTGATTTTAATGGTGAAAATTTAACATTAAGAATTCATTGTTCTAGCGGAACTTATGTTAGAGCAATCTTTAGGGACTTGGCATTAAGCTTAAATTCTTGCGCAACAACAACCATGATAAAGCGTGAAAAAGCGGGTCTGTTTTCACTTGATAATGCGATTGATTTTGAAAAACTTGATGAAAACATTATTAAAAACAACTTAATTTCAGTTCAAGATATTTTTAAAAATGAAAATAAAGTTATTTTAAATAAAACGCGAATACAACACCTATATCAAGGAAAA
>JAFZXQ010000047.1 GCA_017616705.1 Clostridia bacterium
AATTTATTTAATATTTAACATTAGCATAACTATTACAGCCTTAATTAGCGTTATAATTTATGCCGCATTGCTTATAATCTTCACTTGCCTATTATTTACAACCGGCCAAAAACTTTTCGCCAAATTAAAACAATAAAAATCAAAACAAAAAAACAGGGCTATGCCCTGCTTTTTGATTGTTTGTTTATATTTAATACAACCCCTATTGCACTCATAAAAACCCTAAACTTGTTGAGCCTGCCGAGATGAACGGAAGTTAAAAATATTTAAAAGTATGTTTTAATTCAAATATTTAAAGATTATTGCTTTAAATCTTTGTATTTTCTTGTGACTCTTTTAAATATGTACACTTAAAATCCTCTAAGAGTTCATCTTCAAACATTAAAAGCTTATCTCTAGAAATTTCAGCATCAAACACTACATTACCTGATTTATCACAATCTTTAAAATGATATACTCCATTTTGAAATTTAAAATACTCTGAATGAACTAAACAATTTCTAATAAATGCAGTATTCTCACTAGCCTGAAAAACATCATAAACACTATAATTTTTGTTTGAACTTTTAATTGTAAAATACTTTGAAATCCCAACACTTTTCCATTTGTCTGAAATTTTAAATTTCTCCACTAAATAATTGCAAACGTAATTTACATACGCCCTATCTGCATATTCACAAATATCATCCATATAAATATAGGAAAAATCGTCAAGTATTTTATCAACAAAATCCTTAACGCTAAGATTTCCATATAAACTAGATGTTAAAGTAGCAAGAGAGCCAAATCTATCAAATCCAGCCATGTATACAGGCACTTTACATTCTATTGCTTCTGCAATGTTTAGTCTATTAGTATTGTTCCCTTCTGTTGCTGATTCACACGCAAACTTTATAAATTTATTATTACAATATATATCTTTGTCAAAATCAATTATGTTTATATTTTTTATTTCAACACCAATATAATTTAAAATCGCCTTATATACATCAATGGATTCATTTTTTCCCTTATTTTTAAACACAAAATTTGAATTAATCATTCCAATTTTGTCCCCAGCACTTAATTTATAACCAGCATGTTCAACGCTTTCAATATAGTCTTTAAGCTTTCTGGCATATTCTTTTATATCCTTAGGAATTTTATTACTTGTTAAGAGTTTACTATCAGATTTACCATTTACTATGGACAGCTTAAAAGCAGTTTTATAAGGAGGTTCTATTTCATTAAAAAGTATAGGACAACTCAATCCACTAATTTGATTATATAAACGAGGCAAGTTTAATGGTAAATTTACAACGCCAGAACCATCAATTTCAATTTCAATTTTGCCACCCCACATTTTCAAGATTATTTTTTCCAAGTCAAAATCAATATCAAATTTACCATGAGAAATACCATTACGAATGAACTTTAGAAAATTTGTGTTAAAGTCTTTTAGTATATTGTCATCATCCCTTTTTATTTTATATAAATTGGAGAAATTAAATTCTGAATTATTCTCATCACTCAAGAACAATGATAAAGAACCATTATTTTTGCCAAAAACCTTAAAATCATCCCAATCCAGCGTATAACTAAATAACCCAAACACCAAAATAAACTGCCTTATTGTCTTATCATCAACGTTCTTTAAAAAATTGTAGAGAGGTTCAAACGCTAATCTTATTTTTCTTCTCACTATAAAGTCACTTGAATTATAAGTTTTCATTTCTTCGATTACAAAATCATCGTTATAAGCGTCTATATTTAACTTTACTTCTTTTAAAACATCAACATATTTTTTCATTTTTTCAGCGTACATAAATAGTTCCTCATTTGATGCCATCTAATCCCCCCCCCTTCTCGATTTAATTTATCTTAAAAAAGGATAACATATTTGCACAAGAAAAAACAAGTATAATTTCCTAAAAAATACAAAAAGCAGAGCCTAAACTCTGCTTTTTTGTTGTTTGTTTATGTTTAATACTACCCCGATAGCTGACATAAAAACCACCAAACTTGTTGACCCGGCACTGATAAACGGAAGCGGCAACCCGGTTGGCGGTATCGAACCGGTAACAACGCAAATATTTAAAATAAACTGAATTGCTATAATGCTTGTTATTCCTGTTGAAAGCAAGCAACCAAAGCGGTCTTTAGCGTTAAGCGCTGTTTTTATTCCGCGTAATATGATAATAAGAAAAATTAAGCAAACTAATGTTGCGCCTAGAAAACCGGTTTCTTCGCCGATTATTGAAAAAATAAAGTCACTTTCAGCAAACGGAAGAAAAAGATATTTTTGCCGAGAGTTGCCAATTCCAACGCCAAAGAATCCGCCGTTGCCTAATGAATAAAGCGATTGAACAAGTTGAAAGCCTTCCCCTTTTGGCGAACTCCAAGGGTCAAGAAAAGCAATAAGACGCTTCATTCGATATGGCTCAATAATAATTAAAACAGGAACGAGCGCGATAACGGGAATTAAAATTAAAAGGAAATGCTTAAAAGTTATTCCGCCGGCAAAGAGCATAACTAAAAGCGAAAAACCAACGAGCATGGTTATGCTCATATTAGGCTCCATAATTATTAGCAAGCAAACAACGGCGCCGGCTAAAACAACAGGTATTATTCCCTTAATTGATTTAACCTTATCGTAATTTTTAGCAAGCGTTGCGCTAGCAAGCAAGATAAAACTAAACTTTGCTATTTCGCTTGGTTGAATTGTAAAAAACCCTAGGTTAACCCACCTTTTTGCGCCATAATTCTCTACGCCAATTTTTGGGATAAAAACAAAGGCTAATAAAACCAGCGAAATAATAAAAATTGGCCACTTAAACCTTTCTAGTTTATGATAGTCAATCATTGAAAAGGTTATCATTCCGGCTAGGCCGATAACCGCACCAATTATCTGCTTTTTAACGAAAAAGAACTCGTCGTTATAATGAAGCTGGGCGCTAACAGACGAGGCGCTGTGAACCATAACGCAACCAAAGATAACAAGCAATAAAACTAATACTATTAAAAGGTAATCAAGTTTTAGGTTTTGCTTCAATTTTTTGCGCAGATTTTTCACCTAGTTTCTCCTTAACAACCTTTTCAAAAAATCTGCCACGTTCAGCATAAGAAGAAAACTCATCAAAACTAGCGCAGGCTGGGCTTAATAAAACAACATCTTTGCTTTTAGCAAAACTTATTGCTTCGATAATTGCGTCCTTTAATGTTTTAAATTGGCTAAACGAATTAAACACCGTTGATTTTAGAGCGCTAGCAAGTTTGTTTCTAACCTCGCCAAACGTTATAACATATTTAACATTTTTAGGAAGGTTATTAGTTAGCAAAGTAAAGTCGCTTTGTTTATCGCTTCCCCCAACTAGCAAAATTATTGGCGAAGAAAAACTTTTAACTGAGGCGAGAGTGCTTGCAACGTTTGTTGCCTTGCTGTCGTCAATAAAACTGACGCCACCAAACTCGCCAACTTTCTCAATGCGGTGAGAATCAAGTTTAAAGTTTTTAATAACGTTTAAAACTGATTTATGGTTTCCGCCAGATAAAATTAACATTAAAAGTGCGCAAAGAACGTTTGATTTGTTATGTTCGCCAATAAGCGAAATAACGTTAGATTTAGAAATGCAAATTAATTTAAAGTCGTCTTTAAAATATATGTTGCCATTTTTGATAAAACAACCCCTAACCTCTTTTTTAGTTGAAAAATAATATTTGTTTAGTTTTAAACCTTTTGACTTAGCCATAATGATATCGTCGTCAGCGTTTAAAACGGCATAATCATAACACGTCATATTCTTAAAAATTTTAAACTTTAAGTTTATGTAATTTTGCATAGTTTTATGGCGGTTAAGGTGATCAGGCGTTATGTTAGTTATTGCAGCAATTTTTGGTTTAAATTTATCAATAGTTTCAAGCATAAAACTTGAAACTTCAATTATAACGGCGTCTTGCCTTTTCGCTTTAAGCGCAAAACTTGATAAACTAATGCCAATGTTTCCGCCAACCCATGTTTTCTTTCTCGTTTTCATCAATTCGCCAAGAAGCCTTGTTACCGTTGTTTTGCCGTTTGTTCCTGTTATTGCATAGTATTGGCTTTTTAAAAACATTGAACCAAGTTCTAATTCGCTTATAACCTTTATTTTTCTTTTGACGCACTCTTTAACCCATGGGCTAGTTAAACTAACGCCTGGGCTTAAAACAAGAAAAGACAATCCGTTAAAAAGATTGTCTTCATTATTAAATTCATCGTCATCAACCATAAAAGCAGTATGACCTAGGCTAACTAAAAGATTATATGCCCCAAAACCGCTTTTGCCTTTGCCGACAATCAAAACTCGCATATTTCCTCCTTAAACGAGTTCTGATAAAACACAAACAAAGCCTAAAACCAGCGTTAAAACAACATAGGCCGTTACTATTTTTGTTTCGCTAAACCCCTTCTTTTCAAAATGATGATGAAGCGGAGCCATCAAAAAAACTCGTTTCCTTTTCATTTTAAAATATGCAACTTGAATAATAACTGACACACTTGACGCAACAAAACATGCTCCAATTATTGGAATAAACAATGAGTTTCGGGAGAAAATGCAAACGCTTGCAATAAGCCCACCTAAACTAAGTGAGCCAACGTCGCCCATAAAAACTTTTGCTGGGTTTGAATTGAAAATTAAAAAGGCTAAAAGCGCGCCAATTGTTGAAGCACAAACAATCATTATATTAGTTTGCTCACTAACTAGTTGGGCATTTTCGCCAATATTTCTGTTTGCTAATTGCGCTAACATAACTAGTAAAAATGTGAGCAAAAATGAAACGCTAACTCCGCTAGCAAGCCCATCAAGCCCATCAGTTAAATTAACACTATTAGTTGTTGCTAAAAAGATTAAAATTGTAAATGGAATAATAAACGCGCCAATATCAATGCTATTTTTTGAAAACGGCAAATTTATTACTCCGCCAATTAACTGGTTTTTATAAACAAAGATTGCAACTGCAACGCTTATTGCTAGTTGGCTAATAATCTTTTGGTAAGGCCTTAACCCAAGGTTTTGCTTAAACCTAAACTTAATAAAATCATCAATAAACCCAATTAACGCAAATGAAATGGTAACAATAATTGTCATAAGAGCCTGAGTTTTAAACCCAGAACTAAAAATAAGGCTAATGACAGCAATGGGAATAATAAAACCGATTCCGCCCATTGTTGGCGTTCCGCTTTTTCCTTCGTGCATTGTTACGTAATGAAGAATTGTTTGCTTTATTTTTTGCTTTCTTAAAACAAAAATAACAAGCGGAAGCAAAACCAAACTAAAAATAAAACACACCAAAAACGCTATTATTAGTTTTGCTTCCACCATTTTCTCCTAAATCTTTTCTATTTCTTCGCTGTCGCTATAAGGCAACTTCTCTCCTTTTATTTCAAAGTAGTTTTCACACCCCTTGCCTAAAACCGCGATAACGTCATTAGCATTTGCTTGGTCAT
>JAFZXQ010000048.1 GCA_017616705.1 Clostridia bacterium
AAATAGTTTAGTAAAATGTTCTTTTTGGCGGCTATCAGTTACATAAATAACCTTGTTTGGTTTATAATCTTTATTCCTTTCAACAAGCGTTGCAAGATCAGTTGTCATATATAATTCACCACCATTATGTTTTTCAATAATTGCTGGTGGCATTGGGTTACGATAAAGTTGAGGATCATTTTCGTTCTTTTTAGGAATTGGAATGTTCTCGCCCTCGCGCGCAACATCAACAACAAGTGCGCCTTCGCTAACTCTTGCTAACCCTTTCTTTTTAAAGATATCTATCGTCTTTTTGATGTCTTCATTTGAAACAGAACTTTCACCTTTCCAAAGATCAAAAGTTATGTTAAGATTAGCGTAATTCTTTTCAATAGTTTTAACGCTAACTTCCCTCATATCTTTCCAAACTGAAAGATAAGGCTCTTTTCGTTGTTGAAGCCAAAGAGTATAGTTATCGGCTTTAATTCTAAAGGCTTCATCAGTTTTCTTTCTTAGGCTTGCCTTTGGATATTCTTCATTAAGCATTTCAAGCGTAATTTTTGGCTTGTTGCCCTTACCTTTAAAATAATAATCAAGGTAACCATCGTCTTCAAGTTGAGCGATTGTTAAGCCCATTTGAAGCCCCCAATCACCAAGGTGAGTGTCGCTTATTGTTTTAGCGCCAAAAAGGTTATAAAGCCTTTTAATTGCTTCGCCAATTATTGGGCTTCTAAGATGACCAACGTGAAGCTCTTTAGCAACGTTAGCGCCGCCATAATCAAGGAAAATAACTTCACCTTTTTCAGTTTTTTCAATCCCTAAATTTTTAGATTTTAAAATAGAATTAGCAGCATCAGAAAACTTCTTATCGGTTAATTTAATATTAATAAAACCAGGTGCGCAAAAACTAAACTCATAATCACTTGAGTTTATTTTAGAAATAATAGTTTGGGCAATTTCTTTAGGGTTAATACCTGCTTCCTTACTTAGTGTAAAGCAAATATTTGACTGATAATCGCTTGTTTCAGGTTTATTTGAAAAAGAAACAAGGTTACCATCAGCATTAAACCCACTTTTCTTTATTGCGGCTTCTAGTATCTTACTAATTTCTTCTTTTACCATTAAAGTTTTCTCCGAATGTATTTTAGCATAAAAAAAATAAATTGTAAACCCAAAGTTTACAATTTAGATAACGAAAACTTATCTGCTAGTTCCTTAAACTTTTTATTATCAAAAACCCTTGGAATTGTCATAATTTTATTATCAAAATAAAAACCGCCGCTAACCCCAGCATATTCCTTCCTTAAAGCAATATGAACAATTTGCTCGGCTGAATATTCAGGAGGCATGCTAAACCCCTTTCTTACCGCCCCAATAACCGCCAAAACACCCCTTGCATTTTTTGAATAAAAGTTAGTATTGCTTTGCCTTGGTGAATAAAAATAATAATTGAGATTATCTCCCTTTTTTGCTAAGTTGATAATGTCATTTATTAAAAACAAATTTGAAATCATAAATGGCTTGTTTAAAACAAAATCAAACTTTCTTATTCTTGGAACCAAAAAGATAACGCGCGCCTCATTTTTCATGAGCGGTTTAACACCATAAAAGATTTTAAGCGCTGAAGTAAAGTTAACCGAAGTATTTAAATCTTTAGTTTTGTTATTCGCTTTAAAATAGCAACCCGCACAATTAATAAACGCTCCAAATTCACCAAACTCTTTATAAAAATCCTCTAAACAAGTTAAAGCATCACCAATCGCACTAGCATCACAAAAATCTGCGCAGATTAAATAAAGGTTATAAACCCTAACATTTTTCTTTGCTAAATAATCAAGCAAACTCGCTTCACCAATCTTATTTTTTACTAACGCCAAAACCTTAAACTCACGTGAAAGCATTTTTGCAACAACACTTCTTCCAATTCCGCCGCTCGCCCCCGTTATAACAACAACCATATAATTCTCCTAGAAGAATTATCGGCAAACTTAACATTTTTAAACCAATTATAATTGCAACAATAAAAACTTTTAAATTTTAGTAAATAAGAAAGAAAAAAGAGCGAGTCTTGCGCAGGGCGTACTCATTGTACTCCCAAGCATGCGAGACTCGCATTTTCTGTACTTAGTTGCTGAAATTTAGAAGTTTTTAAATATCGGCGTTTGTATAAACCTGCTGAACATCATCCAAATCTTCAAGCGCATCTTTAAGTTTATTGATTGATTCAGCCTTGTTTTCTTCTAATGGAACCATGTTGTTTGAAACATATTCAACTTCACTTGAAATAATAGTAAAGCCATTTTCTTCAAAGAATTTAGTAACAGCATGGAAATTTTCTGGTGAAGAATAAACAACGTATCCTTCTTCTTCGCTAACAACGTCATCAGCACCCGCATCAAGCGCAAGCATAATAACGTCATCTTCGCTGATGCCTTCTTTATTTTCAAGCATGATAACACCACGCCTTTCAAACATAAACATAACGCTTCCGCTTGTTCCAAGAGAGCCGCCATGTTTATCAAAAAGGTGTCTTACGTCACTTGCCGTTCTGTTACGGTTATCAGTTAAACATTCAACGATAAATGCGACGCCATTAGGGCCATATCCTTCATAAGTTATTGCATCAAAGTTATCGCTTGAAGCATCAGCACCACTTGCCTTTTTAATGCTTCTTTGAATATTATCGTTTGGCATATTGTTTTGTTTAGCTTTTGCTATAACATCATAAAGTTTGCTGTTTGTTTGAGGGTCTGGGCCACCCATTTTAACTGCAACTGCGATTTCTCTGCCAATCTTGGTGAAAATTTTGCCACGAGCAGCATCTGCTTTATCTTTTGTGGCTTTAATGTTATGAAACTTACTATGTCCGCTCATAATACCCTCCTACTTTGAATATTCTACACTATTTTTATAATTTAGTAAAACAAATTAAACTATCTTTTATAGTTTATTTCCAGCAATTGTGTAAAGCATAATGCTTGCGCAAACTGCTGCGTTTAAACTTTCCATTTCCTTTTTCATAGGAAGCGATAAAACCTTGTCAGCATTATCTAAAATTGCCTTGCTTGGCCCATTCCCTTCGTTACCAATAACTAAACAAAACTTATCATCAGGAAGTTTTGTTTTATAAATGTTAGCGCCCGCCATATCAGCAACAAAAATTTGAATATTATTTTTCTTACATTTCGCTAAAAAGCTTTCCTCATCAAGCGGATAAAAATTAACAAAGTTTATTCCGCTAGCAGAACTTCTAACTGTTTTTGGGTTATATGGGTCAACCGTGTCAATTAAAACAAGATCATTAAACCCTGTTGCGACGGCTGTTCTTAAAATTGTTCCAAGGTTGCCTGGGTCACTAATTCTATCTAAAACTAAAAATGGTTTATCTTTTGGGTTAAACTCTTTGCTTGCCCTCATTTCAGCAATTGCTAAAATGCCTTGAGGCGAAACGGTTTCAGTTAACTTTCCAAAAAGTTTATCACCAACAACAACTAGTTCGGCGCCTGATAAACTAATTAGCCCAGAATATTCTTCATATTTTGATTGGCTAACAAAAATTTTAACAATGTTTGTTTTAGCACTTATTGCTTCCCCAACAGATTTAGGACCTTCTAAAATAAATTGGCCATAAAACTTTCTATATTTTTTTTCATTTAAACTTCTAAGCAATTTAATGCTTGGGTTATTTAGGCTTGAAATTATATCCATTTTTCCTCCTAAAACCAAAAAGGTATTACGAAATTGTAATACCTAGTTAGTTATTTTGCTAATGCTTTTTTAGCTTGTTCAGCAAGTTTAGCAAAAGCGGCTTTATCATTAACTGCAATATCAGCTAAAACTTTTCTGTTAAGGTTAATGTTTGCTTTCTTTAAGCCATCCATAAATTTAGAATAGCTAAGACCATTAACTCTTGCTTCAGCATTGATTCTTGCAATCCATAGAGTTCTGAAATCACGCTTTTTATTTTTTCTTCCGATATAAGCGTAATTTTCGCTCTTCATAACTGCTTCACGAGCAACACGATAAAGCGTTGACTTGCTGCCACGATAACCCTTGGCAGCCTTTAAAATTTTTCTTCTTTTCTTAATTGCACTAACGCCTCTTTTAATTCTCATAATCGTTCTCCTTAATCTTGGCTACCAACCAATTTTTTAATAGTTTTTTCTTGAGTTGCGCTAACATAAGCCCCTTGTCTTAACCCTCTTTTACGCTTTGTTTCTTTCTTAGTTAAAATATGGCGCTTGTTTTGTTTTGCTCTTTTGATTTTTCCGCTCTTTAAAACTGTAAAACGTTTTTTAGCAGCGCTGTTGTTTTTTTGCTTTGGCATAATCTTATCTCCTTTATTTAGCAGGCTTTGGGGCTAAAAACATAAGAATGTTTCTTCCTTCAACCTTTGCTTCCTTTTCAATAACTGCATAATTTTCAACAAGCCCAAAGAATTGATTACAAATTTCAATTCCATGCGCAGAATATGCTTGTTGACGCCCTCTCATTCTTAAAGAAACCTTAACACGATTTCCTTGGGTTAAAAACTTGATGGCATTTTTAGCCTTGATTTCAATATCATGCATCTCAATTGTCATTGATAATTGAACTTCTTTTAGCTCGATAACCTTTTGGTTTTTGCGTTGTTCTTTCTCACGCTTCATTTGGTCAAATTTATATTTGCCATAATCCATAATTCTGCAAACTGGTGGGTTTGCATTTGGGCTGATCTTAACGAGGTCAAGCTCTGCTTCATCAGCAAGCCTATTTGCCTCTTTTGCGCTCATAATGCCGAGCATTGCGCCATCAGGCCCGATAACACGAACTTCTAAATCAGTAATTTGTTGATTTAATTGTGCTTCTTGTTTGATAATTGTTTCCCCCTAAAATTTAATGTTAAAAAGAAGATGACCTAAAGCCATCCTCACAAACAAATAAAGTTTCTTAAAGAAACTAAACTATGTTTGCCAAACAAAATCTTGCATTCGTTTGGTGAGAAGTGGCCTTCTTCTTTATAACTGCGGTTATTTTATCATAATAATTTAATATTGTCAAGCGTTTTTATTTACTTTTTATCTTGCCATTTCTTCATTATTATTGCTTTCATTTCTGCTTTCAAGCATATCAATATATTTTCAACAAAGCTTAAAACAATGTTTGAATCACTTCCGCTAACACCTTTAACTACCTCTTCATCAAGCTTTTTGTTATCAACAGAAACAACTGGCGTTCTAAGATAGCCAGCAGTGCAATAATAATATTCATGGTTTCTATAATTACCTTTACGAACAGTAAGCATATTCCTTTCTCCCCACAAAAATCTTCACAATTCTATCATAACAATTGGGTGTTGTCAATACCCATTTATGATAAATTTTGTCAAAATAAAGAAAAATAGCCAAGCTAAGGCTATTTTCTTTCGTTTTATTTAGTTAATTAATTGATTTCCCTAGTTTTAATCTTTTGTTTCATTTCGTTAATAAGTTCTTCAATTTTAACGTCTTTAGCTTCAAGATTGCCACGTTTTCTAATTGAAACAGTTCTATTTGCTGCCTCATTCTCACCAATGATTATCATATAAGGAATTTTTTGCATTTGAGCGCTTCTAATCTTATATCCAATCTTTTCAGCCCTGATATCTGTTTCAGTCCTAATTCCAGCCTCTTCTAGTTTTTTAGCAACGCTAACTGCATATGCTTCACTCTTTTCGCTGACGTTCATAACGACTGCTTGAACTGGGCTAAGCCAAAGTGGGAATGCGCCAGCAAAGTTTTCAGTTATAATTCCAAAGAATCTTTCAATTGATCCAAATATAACCCTGTGAAGCATGATAGGCTCTTGACGTGACCCATCACTAGCAGTATATTCAAGTTCAAATCTTTTTGGAAGTTGCATATCAAGTTGGATAGTTCCACATTGCCAAGTTCTTCCAATTGCATCTTTAATATGAATATCAATTTTAGGGCCATAGAAAGCACCATCGCCTTTGTTGATAACATAATCTTTACCTATTCTAGTTAGCGCTCTTTCAAGGCTTGATTCAGCCCATTGCCAATCTTTAATTGTTCCGATATGGTCTTCAGGCATAGTTGAAAGCTCAAGTTTATAGGTTAACCCGAAAACTTTATAAACTTTATCAACAAGGCTAATAATATTAGCGATTTCATCTTCAATTTGATCACGAGTCATAAAGATATGCGCATCATCTTGAGTAAAGCAACGAACTCTGAATAACCCATGAAGCGTTCCGCTTGCTTCGTGACGATGAACTTTTCCAAGTTCAGCAACCCTTAATGGAAATTCCCTATAACTATGAACTCTTTCTTTATAGAAAAGCATTCCGCCTGGGCAGTTCATTGGCTTAACCGCAAAAGTATCATCTTCAACCTTAAAGGTATACATGTTCTTTTTATAATGATCCCAGTGACCAGATTTTTCCCAAAGCTCACGATTTAATGCAATTGGAGTTGTTATTTCAACATAACCAGCCTTTTTATGTTCTTCACGCCAGAAGTTAATAAGTTCGTTTATTACAACTTGACCCTTTGGCATAAAGAAAGGCATTCCAGGCGCATAATCAGATAAGAAGAATAAATCTAGCTCTTTGCCGAGTTTGCGGTGATCACGCTTTTCAGCCTCTTCAACCATTTTAAAATATTCTTCCATTTCGCTTGCTTTATCAAAAGCAACGCCATAAATTCTAGTAAGCATTTTATTCTTTTCATCACCACGCCAATAAGCGCCCGCAATCTTAGTTAGTTTAAATGCTTTAATCATTCCTGTGCTTCTAAGATGTGGCCCACGGCAGATATCAAAGAAGTCGCCTTGAGAATACATAGTTATCTTTTCGCCTTCTGGAATAGCGTCAATAAGCTCAACCTTATAACTTTCTTCATTTTCATCCATAAGTTTTAAGGCTTTTTCCCTTGTTATTTCTTTTCTAGTTATTTCAAAGTCAGCTTTAATTATTCTTTTCATTTCGGCTTCAATTTTTGGTAAGTCTTCTTGAGTTATAGGAGTTTTAAAATCAAAGTCATAATAAAAACCTTCCTCAGTTGCTGGGCCAATAGAAAGTTTAGCAGTTGGGTAAATTGCCTTAACTGCTTGCGCCAAACAATGGGCAGTTGAATGCCTTAAAACCATTTTATATTCAGGGTCACGATTAGTTATAATCGTTAACTTACAATCTTTAACAAGTTTTGTTTTAAGGTCAATAAGATCTTCACCAACCTTTCCGCAAACTGCCATTCTTGCAAGATTAGGGCTAATGCTTTCAGCAATTTCTAAAACTGTTGTTCCCTTTGGGTATTCCCTTACTTCATCTCTTAATTCAATTTCCATACTTTTCTCCTTTTGTGCATAATAAATAAAAAAACCTTATGCACACTAAAATCGTTAAAACGACCATAGTTAGCATAAGGACGATTACTAATTAAACCGCGGTTCCACCTTATTTGCGCTAAGCGCCACTTTTATTAATTATACTTTACCTAATTAGCAGTGGTTTCACGCTAAGCCTGTTTGCTCACCTTCCAGCCAAGGGCGAACTCTCTAGAAAACCATTAACTTAGGCTACTTGTCTGCAAATAAAGTACTGAAAGAATTATATTCTTTAAAAAGCAATTTGTCAACCACTTTCCAAACAAATTTAGTCATTTTTTCAAATTATTTTTCAACAACCATAACTCTATTTTCAAAAATTGATTCAAGATAGTTTACTAACCTATTTTCATTTAAGTTATGAATAACAATTTTTGCTGGCGATAGTTCAATTAAATTTGAAACAATATTACCTTCATTTAAACTTGAAACTTCGTCTAAAAGAGTTAACGGAACAAGTTTTGAGTCAGCAATAACTAATTTATCATTATCTTTAAGCAAATGAACTTCAAAAGAGTTAACTTCGCTTGTTTGAACTAAAAATTTAATTAGGTTAAACCCTGAATTTGTTAATTTTAAATTTATTGCATTATTTTCAACAAGATTGCAAATTTCGCTCCACCTATCCCTAAGTAGCCCAAGTTTAAAAT
>JAFZXQ010000049.1 GCA_017616705.1 Clostridia bacterium
GCGGTTTTTGTATGTTTTCTGTTGTCACTTGCGTTGATTTTAAAACATTTTGCGCATTTTTCTCTAATTTTGTCACTCTATCATTCAAACTTTGACCAGAAAGCGTTTTGATTATAGCAGTTTCTAAAACAATTCTAGGGCTTATGCTATATCTTAGTTCAGCTTCAACTTCACTTAAATTATATATAGTTGAAAGAATTTTATCATACCTTTCACTTGTTGCCTGCTCTTTCATTTTCTTAAAGAAATCATTGCTAACAACAACATAGTTTTGTGCTTTTTCAGGAACTGTTAAGCAGAATAGTAAATCTCTAAAATATGAAATAAGGTCTTTACTTAAAACAAGTGGACTTTTCCCGCTTGAAAGCGCATCATCAAGGCTAGTTAAAGTTTTGCCCATATCTCCGCTTAAAATGTTTTCAGCAATATCAAATAAAACTTCCCTGCTTGCAACGCCTAAAACTTTAACAACTTCATCACTTTTAAGGTTATCACCGCAAAAAGCAATACACCTATCTGCCGCGCTTAACATATCTCTAACAGAGCCTTCGCCAGCTCTAGCAATAAGGTTAAGTGAAAGTTCATCATAGGTTATTTTATTTTCATCACAAATTTTCTTTAATAATGTTTTAAGCTCGTCAAGGCTAACAAGATCGAAATCGAAACGCATACATCTTGAAAGAATTGTTTGAGGAAGTTTATGAACCTCGGTTGTTGCCAAAATGAAAACAACAAACTTTGGTGGCTCTTCAAGCGTTTTTAAAAGTGCGTTAAAAGCATTAACGCTAAGCATATGAACTTCGTCAATAATATAAACTTTATATTGCCCATTTATTGGCGGATATTTAACCTGCTCTTTAAGGTCTCTGATTTGATCAACGCCGTTATTGCTAGCAGCATCAATTTCAACAATATCAACATTTTCTCCGCTAAGCGCTTTGCAAACTTCACAACTTCCGCAAGCCGAACCATCTTTAGGATTAGCGCAGTTTATTGCTCTTGCAAAAATTTTAGCAGTGCTAGTTTTACCCGTTCCCCTGCTTCCACAAAACAAATAAGCATGGCCAATTTTGCCAGATTTTATCTGGTTTTTAAGCGTTTGAACAATCTTATCTTGACCAATAACTTCATCAAAAACTTGTGGTCTATATTTTCTGTATAATGCTAAATACATCGCCTTCTCCTAAACCTTAATTTCTTTTGCTTTTTTCTTAATTCGTTGAATTGTGTTATCGATTTGCTTAACGTCTTTATCAAGTTTTGTTGCAATTTTTGACTGCGTTAAACCATCTAAATAAAGTTTTAACACCTCTTTTTCAAAGTCACTCAAATTCTTATTTAATTCGTTAAGCATTAAATCACTATCTTCACGATTTAAAACAATTTGCTCTGGGTTTTTAGCAAGCTCATTAGCAAGTTCTGCCCCGTTATCAAAATCCATTTCAAACTCATCATTGTTTTTATTCTTCTGAGTAAATGAAACATAGTTGTTAAGCGCCATGTTCTTTTGATTATTGGCTTTTTTTATTGCGTCATAAATTTGTCTTTTGATGCAGAGCAAAGCAAAGTTCTTAAACTCTTTACTATTAAAACTTCCCCTACTTTTATCAAAACTTCTATAAGCCTCAAGCAAACCAATCATTCCTTCCTGAAAAAGATCATCTTGGTTTCCACCCATCAAAAAATACTTCCTGCATATAGCACGAACTGTTTCTGAATAAGTTTCCAACAAGTTTTCTAATTCTTTTTCGTCCATTTTCCTTACTTTTTATTTTGCCTTACAACTTCATAGGCTAAAATTCCCGCACTAACGCTAGCGTTAAGTGAATTAATTTTGCCAAACATTGGAATGCTTATAACTTCATCGCTTTCTTTTCTAACAAGATCACTAACTCCGCTACCTTCATTGCCAATAACAATAGCAACATTTCCTTTTAGGTTAACTTCTCCCATATCTTTTCCGTTCATATCAGCAGCATAAACCCACACGCCATTTTCTTTTAAATATTTAATTGCTGAAGCGAGATTTGTTACTTTGCAAACAGGAACAAATGCCGTTGCCCCGGCACTTGTTCTAATAACAGTTTCATTAACAACCGCTGACCTGTTTTTAGGAATAATAACAGCAGTAACTCCAGCGCAGTCAGCAACTCTTAAAACGCTTCCAAGATTATGAGGGTCCATAACATTGTCTAAAATGATAAAAAACAAATTGCCATTTTTGTTTTTGTTTACAACTTCTTCAAGGTCAGCGTAAACAAATTCTGTAGCGATTGCAATAACACCTTGATGATGACCGGTTTGGCTATTTTTATCTAGATTTGTTTTAGGAACAAATTCAACTTTAATTCCCCTTTCACGCGCCTGGCCAACAATCTCACGCAATTTAGCATCAGCTGTTTTATCTAAAACAGATATCTTTTCAATTGTTAAATTTGAATTTAACAATTCAAAAACTGCATTTTTCCCTTCAATTTGCATAATTTTCTCCTAAAAAGACCCAATTTTGCCGTTTTGAAAGCCAACTAAAACAACTTCCAAAATTTCATCAATTCTTTCTTTACGGTCATTTAAATAAAGATAACCTAAAACTGCTTCAAAAGCCGTTGCATATCTATAATCAATAACAGAATAATTTTTAGCCGTTGAATGAGTGTGGGTGTTACGTGCTCTTTTAGCAACGTCTTTTTCTTCACTTGTTAAACTTTCTTCAATAAGCCTAAAACTTTCAGCCTGCGCTTTCGCATTAACAATCTTGTTTATAACTCTCGTTATTGCGTTTGGGTTTAAATCAGTTGTAATTGCAAAATGTTTTCTTAAAACCAAACTTTCAACAGCGTCCCCAACAAGCGCATAAACAAGGCTTTGTTTGTTTTTAACATTATCCATAATTTGATTATACCACCATTTTTAAAGTTTATCAAGATAATTTAAAACCAACCATCATAATTAACTTGCTAACAAAATATCATTTAATATGGCAAAATTTGTTAAAAAGTATAAAAAGTTTTTTGGTGGGCTTATTAGTTTTATTGTCTGTTTAGCAATTCTTTTTTCGGCTAGTTTTATTTTATCTTCCACTTCAGCGGCAGCCGTTTCAAGCGAGGAAGTTCCTAACATTGGTTATACTATTGTTATTGACCCAGGTCACGGCGGGCTTGACCCCGGCTCTATTGGAAGAGTAACAAAGGTTAAAGAGGCCGAACTTAATTTGAAAATTTCTAACGAACTAACTAAACTTTTAAAACAAGTTGGAATAAATGTTGTCTTAACGCGAACAAATGAAAATGGGCTTTATGGGCTTTATAGTTCTAACTATAAAAAACGCGACATGCAAAAGCGCAAAGAAATAATAATGTCAGTTAAACCAAATATGGTTGTTAGCGTTCACATGAATAGTTTTACCAACACAAAACTTCGTGGGGCCCAGGTTTTTTATGATAAAAACAGCGAAATAAGCAGGACTCTTGCCCTTTCAATCCAAGAGTTTTTCACCTCTGAACTCCCTGCAAGTGATAAAGGTGTTAGCATCGGTGATTACTTTATGCTAAAATGCACAGATGCTCCTTCTGTTATTTGTGAATGTGGATTTTTATCTAACGCTGAAGATGAAAAATTATTGCTTGATGAAAACTACCAAGTTAAAGTTGCAAGTTGCATTTATAAAGGGATTGCTAAATTTTTAAATTTAAACGCAAAACAAAGCGTTTAAGCCCAATCAAATTCTATCATACTCTTGCTTAAATCAATAAATTAGTATATAATAGCAGTATGGACAAAGAATTAATTGAACAAAACAAAACAACATTTATAATGCTTGCTAAAGATGACATTAAACGTGAAGGTATTGACGCACTTCTTACTTGGCTTGAAAGCAGTGACTTTTTTACTGCCCCAGCCAGCACTAAATTTCACCTTTGCGAAGAAGGTGGGCTTTGCGCTCATTCTCTTAATGTTTATGAAAGAATGGTTAGGCTTTGTGATGCTGAATATGGTGAAGATGGTTACAATAAAGAAAGTATTGCAATAATTGCTCTTTTCCATGATCTTTGCAAAACTAATATCTATAAAACAGAAATGAGAAATGTTAAAGAAAATGGTGAATGGGTTCAAAAGCCATTTTATACCGTTGATGATTCCCTTCCTTATGGCCACGGCGAAAAAAGCGTTTATATGTTAAGCGGGTTTATGAAATTAACTCGTGATGAAGCAATGGCAATTAACTGGCATATGGGTGGTCTTGATGCAAGAAGTCAAGGTGGAAGTTTTGAATATTCTAAAGCGTTTACAAAATACCCGCTTGCATTACTTATTCATTTAGCAGATATGCAGGCAACTTTCATTGACGAAAACGTTGAAGAATAGCAAAAACCGCAAAAAATGGATAAAATTAATTAAAAATAGTGAAAATTTTGAAAAATACATGGGAGAAATTATGGATTATAAAAAATTAGCAGATTTATTGTTTCCAGAAGTTGATAAAGATTTTAATTATTATATTAATAAATATAAAAAGCGTAATCTTCCTGCCGGCGCAGAAGTTACAAGAATTGCCCCTAGCCCAACCGGATTTTTACACGTTGGAACAATTTACGGCGCGCTCGCCGACTATTTTACTGCTAAAAATTCAAATGGTGTTTTCTATATGCGCCTTGAAGACACAGATTCAAAGCGAGAAGTCGCAAATGCCGGCGAAATTGCCTATGATATGCTTTGTTATTATGACGTTTGCCCAATGGAAGGCTACCGCGGGAATAAAGCGCAAATCGGCGATTATGGCGATTATATTCAATCAAAGAGAATGAATATTTATAAAGCCTTTGCTAAACATTTAGTTTCTATCGGCAGAGCTTTTCCTTGTTTTTGTTCTAAAAGCGAAACAAAACAAGATATAATTGACAGGCGAAACGAACAACTTGAAAACAGCGACGATATTGAGGAAAAAGACGTTTGTCGAAACCTAACTTACGAACAAATTGAAAGCAATATTAAAGCAGGAAAACCTTTTGCTATAAGATTATTAAGCCTTGGCAACCCTGATAAAACTTTTGAATTTACTGATTTAATTAAAGGCAAAAGACAAATAAGAGAAAACAATAAAGATATCGTTTTACTAAAAAGTAATGGAATTCCTCCTTATTCTCTTGCCCATCTTGTTGATGATACTTTAATGGGAACAACGATCGTAATAAGGGGCGAAGAATGGTATCCTTCACTTGCTGCTCACCTTGAACTTTTTGACGCTTTTGGTTTACCAAGATTAAAATATGCTCACACTCCTGTTATTTGTAAAAATGATGAAAATGGTGGAAAACGAAAACTCAGCAAAAGGAAAGATCCTGAAGCAGACGCAAGGTATTTTATAACTAAAGGTTACCCAAAAACTAGCCTAATTGAATATTTGATCAACCTTCTAAATAGTGATTTTGAACTCTGGAGAGCAAACAACCCTGACCTACCTTATACCGAATTTAAATTTAGTTTATCTAAAATTGGCTCAAACAACCCAATGTTTGACTTCAATAAATTAAATGATATATCTAAAACAGTTATATCTAAAATGACTGCTAAAGAGGTTTATAACGGCGTTTTAACTTGGGCTAAAGAATTCAGTCCAAAATTTGCAAAATTTCTTGAAGAAAACCGCAATTATTGCGAAAAAGTGTTTAATATTGACCGCGAAACGCCAAAGCCAAGAAAAGATATTTATTGCTGGAGCATGGTTGAAGAATATTATAGTTATATGTTTGGTTTGGTTACTTCAACAGAACTTGAAAAACAAGACGAAGCTAATTATAAAGAATTTATTTTAGCTTACGGCAAAAACTTTAAACTTCCTAAAACTAAAGAGGAATGGTTTAATGGCGTAAAACAAGTTGCTTCAACTTTAGGTTATGCAACTGACAACAAAGCCTACAAAGAAAACCCAACTGCCTTTAAGGGAAATGTTGCAAAAGCTTGTGAGTTTATAAGGCTTGCCCTAACGGGAAGAAAAAATAGCCCTGACCTTTACGAAATCATGACTATTTTAGGAAATGACGAAATAAATAAGCGTTTTAAAATTTAAATAAACAATAAAAAAGATGCTCAAATGAGCATCTTTTATTTTTTATTCAGCAATGTCTTCAACAACTTCTCTTTCAGGTTGTTTTTCTTCATGACTTGCTATTCCCTGTTCGCTAGGAATAACATCTCTATATTTCTTAAGCCCAGTTCCAGCAGGAATAAGCTTACCAATAATAACATTTTCTTTTAAGCCGATAAGTGGATCAATCTTTCCTTTAATAGCAGCATCAGTTAAAACTCTAATAGTTTCCTGGAATGATGCAGCTGAAAGGAATCCATCAGTTGCAAGAGCAGCTTTAGTTATTGAAAGAAGAACACGTTTAGCAGTTGCTGGTTCTCCGCCTTGGCTTAAAACTTTCTCGTTTTCTTCTTCATATTTAAAGATATCAACAAGATCGCCTGGAAGAAGGTTTGTATCACCACTTTCCTCAATCTTAACTTTTCTAAGCATTTGACGAACAATAACTTCAATATGTTTATCGTTAACATCAACGCTATAAAGTTTGTAAACTTTCAAAACTTCGCGCATGATGTAATCTTGAACGCCCTTAATACCTTTTGTTTTAAGAATATCATGAGGGTTAAGTGGTCCTTCAGTAAACATTGTTCCTGGCTCAACCATATCACCAACTTTGATAATATATTTAGAACCATAAGGAATTGCATAACTGATTTCGTTGCCATCATTTGTTGTTACTTCAACAAGTTGTTTAGCTTCGTTAACGGTTTTAACTTTGCCGTAAACTTCACTAATAACAGCAACACCTTTTGGCTTCTTAGCTTCAAAGACTTCTTCAACACGAGGAAGGCCTTGCGTAATATCTGCAGCTGAAGCAGTACCACCAGCTTGGAAGACTTTCATTGTTAACTGAGTTCCTGGTTCACCAATGGCTTGAGCAGCGATAATACCAACTGCTTCACCAACTTGAACAGGATATCTGCTTGCCATGTTACGTCCGTAACACTTAGCGCAAACACCATGTTTTGACTTACAAGTAAATACAGTTCTGATTTCAACACTTTCAATTCCAGCTTCTTCAATCGCTTTTGCTTGGTTAAGTGTTATCATTTCGTTAGCTTTTGCTAAAACTTCGCCAGTTTTTGGATCTTTAACATCGTTAACTGGGAACCTACCTTA
>JAFZXQ010000050.1 GCA_017616705.1 Clostridia bacterium
ACAAGGAAAGCGCAAGAAGAAAATGATGCTAAGAGAGAAGAAGCAATTAACGAACTTATGCGTGAAAGCGAAAACTTAAGCGACGAAGAAGTTGTTGAAAGAATGGGCAGAACGCTTGAAGATGATTATAAGGGCGACTTTAAAGAAGTTCCTGCTATTGACTTTATTAGATTTGAGGAAGATTTAAAGGAAAACATTGCTTCTCTTAAAGAAAATGGAGAAGAAGTTCCTAAAGAACTTGAATATCATAAAGCACTTTGCGATTATTATGGAAGATTTGTTGCTGATGAATATAACGATCAAGGCGAAGAAGTTAGAACTAAAAAAGCAAAAGATCCAACTATTCTTTATAATAAAGATGCTAACATTGGTTACGAAGATCTTAAAGATAAGAAAACAGCATTTGGCTATAAGAGAAAAGCGCTTTCAAAACTTATAGACTATGCCGGCGAACAAGTTGCTGAGAGTGACGATGAAGATTCAATAGAGAACTTTAAAGATTTTGCAGAGCATTATGCAGGCGAAGCAGATAAATTAAAAGTAAGACAAAAAGAACTTGACGACGAAATTAAAACAAGAAAACTTTGGATTTTAAATGGCGTTGTTGAAAGCATTGATTTGTTTACTTATGGAAGAGAATTAGCAATCAAGGGTGAAGAAAAAGTTAATAAGAAAACAAAGGTTGTTAGCTTTAACGAACGCGATAGAAAGATTGCTGACGAAGCCTGCAAGGAGTTCTTAGAAGAAAACCTTAAAGAACTTGCAAAGAAGAAATACACAACTAGGCAAAACGCCCAAGCAAGAGCAGAACTTGAGGCTAAAATTGATGAGCTTCAAGAGTCACGAAGCAAACTTGATGCTTACCTAATTTACAAGAAAAACAACTATAAAACTAATGAAGATCTTAACTTCCAACTTATTGTTGGTGATGCCAATAGTCAAACACTTGAAGTTTTGGAAGATATGTTTAAGAGAACGGGCAAAAACACTGTTAAATCAAAAACAATAGTTAACCAAAGAACAAGAGTTGAAGATTATGAGCAATTTATCAGCATGCCTAAAGAAAATAGAAACAAAGAAATTAGCGCTGTTGTTGCTGATGATATTAACGAACAAATTAAAGAAGTTAGAGATTATATTGTAAATAAATATTTTGGTGTTATTGACGCAATCAATGGCGCTAGCGTGACTGACAGCAGGTTTATGTTTGCTAGAGATAATGTTAAATCGGTTGAAATGAAAGAAGCAATTGAATATATTGATGGTTTAGCAAACAGTGAGTTTACTGCTAAAGAAGCAACAAAAGCAGTTGAGGCTTTTGACGAGTTTAGAAGGGTTGCGGCTGACGTTAATGTGATTCTAGATAAATCAAATAACAGCATTAATTCTAAGAGAGCGATTGAAGAAATCGAGGAAGAAGAAGGCGAACCTGAAGAAAACATAGAGCCAGAACTTTTACCGCAAGATAGAGAATATCGTGCTTCAAGATTGCTTCCACCAGGAAGAAAAGAATATCCACTTTTAAAATCTGGTGAAGGTGAAGACGAAAGTGGTTCTGGTCAAGATGAAGGGCCAACAAGATAAAATGGAAGAATTTCTTCCATTTTTATTTGCTTGATAATTTTAATAATCTGGGGTATAATCTTTGTATGAAAAATTTTGACGAGCTTAATATTTATTTTGATAGGTTTAACCCAATTGAAAAGGTTATTGATATTGGGGCGTTTGAAGCCAAGGTCGCGGACTTAAATAAAACCCTTGAAACTGTTGATTATAGTGACGCTGAAGCCGTTAAAAAGATTGGTTCTGAAAGCAGACAAATTGGCGAAGTTTTAGAAAATTTTAAGTTTGTTAAAAATTTTATTGAACTTGCTAAAACAGCGCAAAACAGCCAAGACCTTGACCTTTTGGCAATGCTTGGTGAAGATGAAGAAAAACTTAAAGAAAAGTTAAATAGCCTTGAAGTTTATTTGCTTTTTAATGGCAAGTTTGATGATAATGATTGTCTTGTTGAAGTTCATTCTGGGGCCGGCGGAGTTGATGCGCAAGATTGGGCGAGCATTGTTGCTGAAATGTATGTTAAATTTGCGCAATCACATGGCTTTGGAGTTAGCATTTTAGACGTTAGCCCTGGTGAAGAAGCGGGAATAAAGAGTGAGACAATTAAGATTAGTGGAAGCAAGGCTTATGGGAAACTTCAATATGAAACAGGTGTTCATAGGCTCGTTAGAATTAGCCCATTTGACGCTAACGCAAGGCGCCACACTTCATTTGCAAGCGTTTTAGTTACCCCAATTATTGAAGAAACAGGGGAGATTGAAATTCGCCCTGAAGATTTAAAAATTGATACTTTTAGAAGCAATGGTGCTGGCGGTCAAAACGTTAACAAAACAGAAAGCGCGGTTAGAATAACCCATCTTCCAACAGGAACGGTTGTTGCTTGTCAAAATGAAAGAAGCCAAATCCAAAATAAAGAGCAAGCAATGAAAATGCTTATTAGTAAGCTTGCTCAAATTAAGCAAGCCGAAATTGATTCAAGTAAAGATAGCGCACGAAAAGAGCAGAAAAAGATTGAATGGGGAAGCCAAATAAGAAGTTATGTTTTTGCGCCTTATACGCTTGTTAAAGATTTAAGAACAGGCTGTGAAACTAGTAATGTTAGTAAGGTTTTAGCGGGCGAAATTGATGAGTTTATAAATAGCGAATTGCGCTATTATTCAAGTAAAAATTAAAGGGAAAAATATGTTAGTTTTAGGGATTGAATCAAGTTGTGATGAAACCAGCGTGAGCGTTGTTAGAGACGGTCGCGAAATTTTGTCAAACGTTATTTCAAGTCAAATAGATATTCACAAACTTTATGGTGGCGTTGTTCCAGAAATTGCGAGCAGAAACCACGTTAAAAACATAATTGGTGTTTATGAAGAAGCGTTAAAAGAGGCAAACGTTAAAATTGACGATATTGACGCTATTGCCGTTACTTATGGCGCTGGGCTTTTAGGCGCCTTGATTGTTGGCGTTAACTTTGCAAAAACGCTTAGTTTTATAACGGGAAAGCCCTTGATTGCCGTTAACCATATTGAAGGGCATATTGCTGGCAATTATTTAACATATAAACAACTTGAACCACCATTTGTTTGCCTTATTGTTAGTGGCGGGCATACTGCGCTTGTTAAAATGGAAGATTATGTAACAAGAAAACTCATTGGAACAACGCTTGATGACGCAATTGGTGAAGCTTTTGATAAGGTTGCAAGAGAATGTGGGCTTAATTATCCTGGCGGGCCAAATGTTCAGAGAATGGCCCAGAAAGGCGAGGCAAAAATTCACTTTGTTAAAGCACCTCAAAAAAAGAACGATTTTAACTTTAGTTATAGTGGTTTAAAAACTGCTGTTATAAACTATCTTCATAACGCAAAACAACGTGGTGAAAAAGTTAACATTAGTGACGTTTGCGCTTCATTTCAAGAAGAAGCAACTGATCAAGTTGCAATTAAGGCCGTTAATGCTTGCCTTAAAAGCGGTTTAAAGAAACTTGTTATAAGCGGAGGAGTTAGCGCTAACCTTTGTTTGAGAAATAAACTTGACAGGCTTGCTAAAGAGAAGGGAATAGAGGTTTTTTAC
>JAFZXQ010000051.1 GCA_017616705.1 Clostridia bacterium
CCCCCACATCTGCTTAAACTCAATAATTCGTTTATCAAGATGAGCCTTAACCATGCTGCAATCTTCTTTAACCCACAAAACTTCTTCTTTACATTTTGTTGGCAAGTTTTTAGTTTTAGGAAGCGAAAATAATGCCTTAATATTATCCATAACTTTATTTTTGTTATTTATCAAACTAACATAATCAAGCCTTGATAAAATATAATCAATAAGGCCTTCATCATTAACAGTTTTTGCGGCAACTAATAGTTTTTCATATTCAAGTTTTGCTCTTAAAAACATCTCAACAAGGTCGTCGTTGACGATTTTAGCGCAAAAATTAGTATTTAAATCGTCATTATAGCAAGAATTTATTGAATTTGTTAAATAGTCTTCATATTCAATTTGAGAATCGCAGAAAGTTTTTAAAATTTCAATACAATCGCTAAGCCCCTTTTCGCTACGCTTTTTGTTTAAAATATCAGCAAGTTCTAACATTTCTTTGTCTTTATTTAAAACGGCGTCGCTAAAAACTTTCTCCATTGCCCTAGCGCCAAGACTTTGCATTTCATTTTCATCATAAATAACAAAACTTGGGTCAAGGCCAACTTCATAAAAATAGGTTTTAATAAGACGCGCGCAAAAACTATGCAAGTTTGTTACAAAACCTGTTCCAACTTGCTCAATTTGTTCAAGAATAAAACTATCAGTTGCGTATTCTGAAAGCGCAGAAATCAGTTTGTTTTTCATGTCGCTAGCGCTTGCTTTAGTAAAAGTGACAATCAAAAAATTATTGATTGGAACTCTTTCTTTAACAATCAAGTCAACAACTCTAGCAATCATAACACTGGTTTTACCACTTCCCGCCCCAGCGCTAACTAAAAGATTAGTATTTCTAGAACTAACTATTTTTTCTTGGTTAGGCGTTAGCTTCACTTTTTCCTCCAATAATATTTGCTATTTCGCTATAAGATAAATCTTTATCCATCTTTCTAACAAAACTATCTTCATATTCTTTAAGCCCACAAACATTTCTAAGTTTGCAATAATTACAAGGGGTTTTATCTCCATTTTTGCTTGGTTTTGGAGTTATAAACCCACTTAAAATTTCATCAATGGCTTTGTTGCAAAGGTTATAAACATATTCCGTTAAATTGTTAAAATCTTTAGCATCAACCATTTCATTATTTTGTTTTAATATTAATTCACCAGAAGCGCGCGTTTCTTTATTGTTATAAATTTCAGCATTAATAATATGGCTCTTTGGGTTTTCAAAACCAATGGTGTTATCAATAGCCTTAACAACATTGAAGTCATTCATCAAAACGCCACTATTTCTATATAAATCAAGTGACGAATTTTGATTTGTTGCAAAGTCGTTATGAATTGGGAAATAAAGAACGGCGCAAGGATTAAGGTTTTTATAATTCTTCATTGCTAAAAGGTAGCAAATTAACTGAATTTTTCTTCCATAATAAACGTCGCTTGGGTCAACTGCAATATTACCGGTTTTATAATCGATAATCTTATAATAGTTATTCCATTCATCAATTCTGTCAATTTTTCCAATGAGTTTAATGCCGTTATTAAACTTAACAGCATTTTCATCATAGCCAAAACTAAGTTCAACATTGCTTGAATTAAAACTGCTAATTTTATTCTCTTTATAAAGCATTTTGCAAAGTCTTATCCCCTCGCTTTCAATAACCGAAAGAATAAGCGCGTTTGTTTCTTTAGGAATTTCAAGTTCGCTAATTGTCTTGCTTAAAATCTTTAATGCAACTTTGCTAATTTCTTCTTCTTTAATGTTTAAGCAATATTTAACAAACTCCTCGCTAACTTTATGCAAAATATTACCAATGTCAACAGCCTTAACTGAAGCATCTTCTTTTTCTTTAAGCCTGAGTCCATAAGAAACAAAATGTTGCATTGGACACGCAAAAAACCTTTCTAATTCGCTAATACTAACATTATTTTTCTTAAAATATAGCCTTTTTGCGTTTTTGCAACTTTCAAAATTACCTTGCGAGTTAATGTGATCAAGGTATTTTTTAACCGGTTTAGTTAACCTTTTTTCAAGTGCCGAATAAAGAGTATTTATTCTTTGTTTTGGTTGATCACTATGCCCATTAGCAATTTTAAAGCTTGTTTTAACAAGCTCTTTAACACTTCTTCTTTCAGGATAATAATAAAGTTTTTGTTTCTCAAAACTAACACAATAGAAAAGATTTGAAATATTATCAATGATGTTTGAAGGCTTGATTTCACTTCCCCCAAAATCAAAACTTGGGTAAGTTAACGTAACGCTATCAGTTGCAGAAAGCAAGAGTTCAATCGTTTTTTGTTTTTCGCGCCTGTTAACCGTTTTGATGCTAGGCTCAATTTTCTTTTGAATAATATCGCTCATGCCCTTTAGTTCGCTATCAAGAATAAGTCCGCAGTCATCTTGCCTAAAAGGAACTGCCCCTTCTGTTACTCCACAGATATAAAGATGCTTAGTTTTAGGGCTAATGTTAGTTGAATCTTGACTAATAAAAATGCTTCCAAGATTAAGTGGCAAAACAGAAATGTGGTTAGCGCTAACCGCACTTTCAAAAACACTATAAAAGTCATCAAGATTAGAAGGCGTTTGCCCTAAAAATAAATCAATTGAATTTAAAACTTCACCAAACTTTGTTAAAACTTGCTCGGTCACCTTGCTTGCAAAAATATCAAGTTCACGCTCAAGAAAATATAGGTTTTCAGTTTTTTCTTTATAATTAATTTTATCTAAAAACGCTCTTAACAACCCAACGAAATCCCCCGTTAGTTTCGCGTTTGTGGCACTTTCTTTAAAGGCTGATATAACTTCAACAAACTCTTTTCTAACGCTTTCAGCCTCTTCTCTTTCTGTTGGATTTTTATTACCTAAAACAAAAGGTTTTAAAAACTCATTATAGTTAATTCCAAACTTTTTAACATAGTTTAAAAAGCTCTCATTAACATTAGGGCTAAAGTAATAATTTTTAACAAAATTAATTACGCTTCCTGCCTCAAAGTTTTTTCGAATGCAGGTTAATGCATCAAGACAAAACTTAACTAATGGATGTTCACTTAATGGTTTTGTTTGGTTAACAAAATATGGCAACCCAAAATCAGTAAAACTTTCTTTAAAATATCTTGAATAGCTGTTAACATCAGGGCAATATATAGCAAAATCTTGAGGGCTATTCCCCTCTTTAATTTTAGAAAAAATATCTTCAGCAATAAACTCGACTTCGCTTCGTGGATTAACAAGATTATAAACCCCAACAACTTTATTGTTATTTATTTTTTGCGCTTTAAAGTTATATAAGTTTTCAAAAAGATGGTTTAATTCTTTCTTTCGCTTAACTTCAAAAATTTTAGGGTTATAAACAATGTTATGTTGGTCCGCAATAAGTTTACATCTATTATAAACCTCATTTTCAGCAAACGGATTAAAATTATCATAAGCGCAAGCAACCGTTACGCTTTTGGCAACCTTAGCAATATTTTCAATTATTCCCCCAGCCTGACTCGTTAAAGAAGAAAAACCAACAACAAAAACATAACTATTCTTAACTAGTTCACTATCTTTTATAACATTTGTTAAAAGGTTGAGTTTATCTGAATTATCAAGAAGATTATTTGCTAAAAACTCTTGATATTTTGAATAAATTAAATGTAAGTCTTTAAGTTTTGGGCGGATTGATTCAGGCGACTTATCAATCATTTGATAAACTAGTTCTGGCGTAACTAGGCTTGATTTAAACTGAGTTATGGTGTCATAAATAACTTCGCTAAAACCAACGCTTTTAGCGGATTTTTTGAAGCAAACAAGTTTGTCATAATTATCTAAGATGATCTTTTTAATGCAATAAATTGCTGATTCTTTACTTAAATAATTTTGACTAACCCTATTGTTAATTTTTGTTAACAATCTTGCAAAGCTATAAACGCTAACATTAAACAAAGCAGGGTTCTTTTCAAGCAACATTCTTTCAATGAGCGCACTATTTGTTTCAGGAACTAAAACTAAAATGTTTTTAGTTTTATCTTGGCTTAGCTCGCTTATTTTGCTTACTGCCCCACTTACGCTATCAAGCGTTGTTTTTGAAATTATAAAATCTAACTTCATGCCTTCATTATACCATAATCTATTATTTTTACAATTTTTTTTTGAGTAAAAAACAGGGCGATATGCCCTGTTTAATTATTTATCTAAATAAATGTTAACCGGACACTTTGTTGCGCTAACAGTTAACCCAATAGTTCCATCTTGTTCAATGGTTTGTTCAGATTTAGTTAACTCATCACCTTCATAAATATTAACAATTCCCTTCTTGCCGGTTGAACTTAAATTAAGTTTTAACTCGCTTAATTTTTTAGGAATAGCAATATTAATTCGTTTGCAGTTTTTCTCGCAAACAACGCTAACATCATTAGTAAATTTATCAAAACTTAAACTAATTGTTCTTGTTGCTTTAACGTTAACTGCGCCCGCTAAGCCTAATGCTATAACATTTTTAGCGCCTTCAATTGTTATATCATTTGAAGAGTTATTAACTAAATAAACGTCACCGCTGTTAGTATTAATTACAACTTTTCCGCTAGTGTTATAAACTTCAATTCTTCCCCTAGTTGAAGTTGCGTTAACTGCTTTAACCTTTTTAGCATCATCAAGTCCGCCAACAACAATCTTTCCTAAGGTTGAAGAAACTGTTAATTCGCCTGAAACGCTCCCAACAGTTACTTGTCTTGATCCGCCAGCAATTTCACCATTATAAATGCTTTCAACGTTAACCCTTGCTTTTGGCGCGGTTATTTTAACGTTTCTAGCAAGTTTTATATTAACGGCGCCTGTGTTAGTTTTAATTTCGCTAGTATAAAGTGTGCTTGGTAAATAATCAATATTAACCTTACCGCGTTTTGTTTCAACACTGGCCTTAGAAACAACCGTGTTAGTTTCGCCATTTGGCAAAATTGAACCGCTCTTAGTTTCTGCAACAAGATTTCTTATGCTCTTAAATTTAAGGCTTGCTGAATTGCTATTAAACTTAACCGTTCCGTCGCAATCATAGTCAATAATAAGATCACCAGCATTAGTTGTATAATCAATGTTTTCCGCTCTTAAATCTTCTGTTAGGGTTGTTTTGTTTCGCGAATTTAAAACGAGATTTGTTGCGTTTAATTTACATTTAAAATTAACTGAACTATTAACGTCAACTGAAAGCGTGTTTAACTTAACAATGCTTTCTTCCCTAGCATTAATTGTTACAACGCTAGAATCACTCTTAATATAAATGCTGTGAGTTCCGTTTGCCCAAACTAAAGGAAGCGTTATTGTTAAGTTTGAATCTGCAGTATTTCTTCCAATTGCAAACTTGTTAACTTCACTTGTTTTAACAGTAACACCACTAGCATTTCTTTCAATTGTTGCGTTAGGAACTCTTTCAGTATCAGTTGTATAACCAGAATAGTTTTGTTTAAAAACAACGCTAGTTTTAGTATATGGCTCAAAGTTAATAACAACCGGAATTGTTCTCGTTTCAATGGTTATGTCGCCATTAATTAAATCATTCCAACTATCTTCAACAGTGTTTTTACCAACCCACGCTGAAACATAACTAACGCCAAAAATATCTGTTCCCGGAGCAAGCGCTAAAATAACGCCACTTCCAACAAAAAATAGTAATGCGCAAGCAAATAAAATTGAAATTGTTACCCAAAATCTTTTCATCTGTTTTCCCCCTTACTCTAAAATTGCTTTTATCCTTCTAAGGCCCGCTCCGCAACTTTCTTCTTTAACGATTTTAAATTGCCCAAGTTCACTAGTTCTTGCTACGTGAGGACCAGTACAAATCTCTTTAGAAACGTCACCAATGAAATAAACGCTAACTTCATCAGGATATTTATCTAAAAATTCATGTTCAGCGCCAATGCTAACAGCCTTTTGCTTTGGCATTGTTTCTTTTGTTACAACTAAATCATCTTTGATCCAGCCGTTAATAACTTCTTCAAGTTTCTTTATTTCATTTTCTTCAAGTTTATGGTCACAATTGAAGTCAAATCTTAATCTTTCAGGCGTTATATTTGAGCCTTTTTGATGACAATCTTTATCAACAACAATTTTAAGCGCAGCATTTAAAAGATGGGTTGCTGTATGATATTTTGTTGTTATCTCGCCTGTGTCGCTAAGGCCACTTTTAAACTCACCTTTAGCGGCGCCTTTACTCTTTTCTTGGTGTTCACTAAAAGCAACATTAAAGCCTTCGCTGTCAACGCTAAATCCACGCTCTTTCGCCATTTCAATAGTTAGTTCAAGAGGAAAACCATAAGTGTCATAAAGCCTGAATGCAGTTTTTCCGTTAATAACCTTTTCAACAATTTCGCCATTATTTTTAGCAAATTCAATATGTTTATTTATTTTCTCAATAACTTTATCAAACTCTTTAAGCCCTTCACTTAAAGCCCTGTTAAACTTATCCATTTCTGTTTTAATTGTTTCAAGAATATAGTTTTCTTTTTCAACTAAAAGTGGATATGCTTCGTTATAAACTTCTTCAATATAAATCTTAGCGACATTTAACAATTCTTCAAGTGGTAAATCAATCTTTTTAGCGTGACGAACAGCCCTTCTAATAAGTCTTCTTAAAATATACCCTGCCCCAACATTAGAAGGAACAATTCCGTTAATATCACCAATAAGCATAACGCTCGTTCTAACATGGTCAGCAATTATTCTCATGCTTCTAGTTTTATCTTCACTCTCACCGTATTTAACGTTTAAAGCTTTTTCAATGTGGCTGATAACAGGAACAAAAATATCTGTTTTATATCCATCAGTTAAGCCGTTAATAAACATAAGCGTTCTTTCAAAGCCAAAACCGGTATCAACGTTTTTGTTTTCAAGAGGAACATATCCGTTTTCAACCTTTTTATATTGCATATAAACGTCGTTGCCAATTTCAACCCATCTAGGGCAATCACAAGTTATATCGCATTTATCTGAGCATGGCTCGTCATAAAGCGGATAAAACCATTCATTATCTGGCCCACAAGGCGTGTTAACTGTTCCGTCAAGTTCCCACCAATTGTCTTTTTTAGGTAAGAAATAAATATTCTCTTTCTTTATTCCAACTTTAACTAAAAGTTCGGCAGTTTCTTCATCTCTTGGCGCTGTTTTATCGCCAGCAAAAACTGATGCACAAATCTTATTAGCATCAAGTCCTAATTCTTTAGTTAAAAAATCAAAAGTCCATTGGGTTTTTTCTTTCTTAAAATAATCTCCAAGGCTCCAGTTTCCCATCATTTCAAAGAAAGTAAAGTGGCTCTGGTCACCAACTTCTTCGATATCAACTGTTCTAACACATCCTTGAATGTTGGTTAATCTCTTTTTCCCACTTGGATGAGCTTTCCCTAAAAGATAAGGCATAAGTGGTTGCATTCCCGCAACATTAAACATAACGCCGGTTGTTCCGTCGCCAATCAAAGAAACGGCACCAATATTGACGTGTCCCCTATCTTCATAAAACTTTAGCCACTTATTTCTTAGTTCTTTACTTTTCATTTTATCTCCGTTTAAAATAAATCTTCTGGTGGCGGAACAATTTCATTTATTTCTCCGCCAATATCTTCTGCTTTTGGCATATGACCTTCTGTGTAAGCGTCAATAATGCTCTTTGTGTTAGCGTCATTTGTAAGATTAACAAAGCTAACCCTTGAACCCTTCCAGCCAAGGAACACGCTTCCAAGAGAGCCATTTCTGTGTTTAGCAATTATTAATTCTGCTTCATAATCTTTAGGCGCATTATCTTCGCTTACTGGCGCACCATCTTCGTTATACATCTCTTTCTTGTGAATAAAGATAACCATATCTGCGTCTTGCTCAATAGCACCAGATTCCCTAAGGTCACTTAAAACTGGCCTATGGTTTGTTCTTTGCTCAACACCACGTGAAAGTTGGCTCAAAAGGATAACAGGAACGTTTAATTCTTTTGCTAAAACTTTCATCTTTCTGCTTATTGCGCTAATTTCAGTTTGACGATTGTCTGACTTCATATCATCAGTCATAAGTTGCAAATAGTCAATCATAACAAGGTCAAGCCCATGCTCACGCTTTAACTTCCTACATTTAGAAAGAATTTTAGCAGGAGTGTTAAGCGAACCATCATCAATATAGATTTGAGTTTGGGTTAACTTTTTGTTGGCTTTCCAAAGTTTTCCCCAATCAACTTGATCAAGGTCACCTTTTAGGCCCTTACCCATGTCAACATTAGCAAGGCTAAATAACATTCTTTGACTTAATTGGTCAGCGCTCATTTCAAGTGAGAAGCAAGCGCATTTAGCCCCCGCTTCAAGAGCAGCATTTGTTACAATGTTCATCGCAAGGCTGGTTTTACCAAAACCAGGGCGAGCGGCAATAATAATCAAATCGCTCTTTTGAAGTCCGTTTGTTATTTCATCAAGTTTATAGAAGCCTGTTGTTAAACCGCGAAGTGAATTGCTATCTTTATGAATTTCTTCAAGTTTTCCAATAACAGATTCAAGGCTATCTTTAATAGTAACAAATCCGCTAGTTTGCCCACGTTCTCCGATATCATAAATATTTTTTTCAGCAAGAGCAAGGCAAGCGTCTCCATCTTCGCTGTTATATGCTTTTTCAATAACTTGCCCGCAGGCCTCAATTAATTGCCTGAGAGTGCTATTCTTTCTTAAAATTGCAACATAGTTTTCATGGTTAGCAGCACTAGGAACGGCATTAGTTAAAGTTGTTAGATAACTAACCCCACCAACGCTAGCTAAAACACCTTCTTTTTCAAGTTCATCAGTTAACGTCAAAATATCAATAGTAACATTAGCATCATAAAGTTTAACAATTGCCCTATAAATTGCTTTATGCGTTTCGCTATAAAAATCATAGTCATGAACTTTGCTAATAATATTAACACTAACCTCAGGGTCAATTAAAACGCACCCTAAAACTGCCTGCTCAACCTCAAGGTTGTTTGGCATAACTTTTGCTACTTCATTTGTTCTTGCTTTTGCCATAGATCTCTCCATTAATATAATTATAATTATAACTATAAAACTGTCAAGGTTGAATTTTGATTAAAACCACTTTATTTTTAGCAAAA
>JAFZXQ010000052.1 GCA_017616705.1 Clostridia bacterium
CAAGAAACCCATTTAGAGCGCTTTATAAGGCTGATGTTAGCGGCGATGAAAGTAAAAAACAAACCTTACAAAAGCTTTGGAAAATGCTTTTAACAATTGAAGCATATTATGATTCAGGTGTTGATGATGGTATTTATGGGGCTAACAGATACTATTACCAAGGTTCTGCAAAAAATAAAGAGGCTCTTGGGTTAGTTTTAAGATATTTAAAGGTTCAAAAATATCTTGATGCGCTTGAAATTTATAACGTTAAACATTCAATAACTTCATTTAGTAGCGAAGTTTTAAATAATTTATTAACTTTCAAGATTAATAACAAAAAATATACCGCTTCAGTTATGCTTTCTTCAGGTGAGTTTACTGAATATATTTTAGGTTATGACTATCTTGTTGACCGCGGATTTACTCCTGTTTTTGTTGATGAGAACTATCAAGGGTTATTCAGCAGTGTTAATGAAAACAACACTATAATTTATTCAACATGGGCTGATATGAAAATAATGCTTGAAAAATTTGGCCAGGCCTGCGTTGACCTTTCTAATAAGTCATCACTTAATATTATTTCTCAAAATATTGTTGATGAAACAACAATTAAACTTTATGGCGAATCAGCGCAACCTACAGAAAATGCTCTTTTGGCATTCTTAAAACAATATTTACCTCAAGGTGTTATTGATGCTAACTCTTCAGATAACGCCCTTAAAGATTGTCTTAATCTAATGGAATATCTTGGTTTAACAAAAGAAGCGGTAATGATGTCAAATGATATTGAATCTCTTGGGCCAGACTTTACTGGGTTTACTCTCAGCCAATATAAAATGGCGATAATGGATCTTCTTTATGACTATCAAGAAATTGCAAGCGAATCAGCATACAATAACCAAGAAAGATTTTTAACGTTAGTTTATTTACTTTGCGCTGAGTGGCAGAACAATAGTGGTTCTTTATCATTAGTTAAAAATGAATATACGCTTGGTTTAATTATGCGTCTTTGTGGGCTCGTTAATAGAAGTGAAAATGAGCTTGTTGGCCTTGAATTTACTATTGATTTAGGCTCTCACCACAAAGATGAGGCATATGGTGATGTTTTCATTATATGCATTTATGTTCCAGACCCTAATAATAAAGATGCTAAAATTTTAATTCCATTTATGATGGCGAACCGAACCGACCTTGATAAGGAAGATAATGCTGATTATGTTAAGTTATTTACTGATTATGGTTTTCCGGTTCCTTATTCAAGTTGTTATGCAAGCACTAAAGAAAACCCTAATGATAACGTAGCAACGGCTTGGTTCCCAGTTATCGCAAGGGGAATTGTTACTTCTGATGGCTTACCAACTGCGATTAAAACTGATAATGGTGACGTTGTTTTCTATAGAAATGATGTTGATATATTAAACGCTTCAAAACTTGGGCTTTCAAGTTATTATGATGATGCTTCAAATGTTGTTGTTAGAGCGGGCATTGTTTCAAGTTTAACAACATCATTCTATGCAATATTTACCAAGGGCAAATCGTTAACTCAAGAGTTTATTAAATCTTATCCAAGAATAGCAATTGATTATAACCTTCATTTTGCTTATTCAAATAATTACACTGAAGTTGGTAGCCGCCTTGAAAATGGTGAATGTTACCTTGACTATAACTTCTTAACATTAAAACTTGTTGATTTGTTTAGCCCATTAGGTGTTAACATAATCGTTTTAATTTTAGGAACGATATTTATGTGTAAAACATTGTTTACTCTTGTTTGGGGATTAATTCAAAGAATATTTAATGTCGTTATTCTTTCAATTTTATCGCCAGCCGTTTTTGCAACAATACCATTTACCAGTGAAAAATATGACAAAAAGAGCAAGCAATATGTTGACAACCCTTGGATCTTTGATAACTGGAAAGCTACAATAATAAGGGAAGTGACAACCGTTTTAGGCTTTGCCTTAGGAATTAATATTTTCTTTATTTTAGTTCCTATAATTAGGCAGTTTAACTTATTTACTGATGCTAGCGTCTTTACAAGATTATTTGGCGGAAGTAGCCAAGTTGTTCTAAATTATGTTAACTATATAATTCAACTTATTATGTTAGTTTGTGCGCTTTCAACAATCAAACTTGCTCCAACATTATTTGGTGATATCTTTGGAACAAATAATATTCATAAGCAGGCAAGTGAAACGCTTGCAAGTGTTAAAGAGATTGATGCTGAAGCAAGAAATGTTTTAAGCGGAAAAAGTTTAATCAACGCTAAAAACCAAGCGATTGGGCTTATTAAAAGCTCGATTCCTGGGGGAGCGTTTGCAACTGATGTTAGAATGCTTTACGCAAGGGTTAACGCTAGGATAACCAGTTCTAAGGTTAAGGGTGCTATGATGGCTGCTGGCGTTCCTAAGGAAGAAGCAAAACATATTTCAAAGCAAATTAGAAAATCTATGGTTGATGCTCAAAGGGAAACCGAAGCAGTAAGAAAAGCGCACAACCAGAAATATTATGATGCTTTGTTCCCACCAAAAGATAAAAAAGGTAAAAAGAAATAGGAGAAACCGAATTGTTTAACGCAATAACAAATTTAATAACCAGAACTATACCACACTTTATTAGTGCGGTTAGTTCTGATGCGTTACAATCAGGAACTGTTTGGCAATTTATTGGCAATTTCTTTAGAAATATGGCTGAAACAGTTTGGGGATTAATTGTTTCACTTGTTGTTGTTGTTGGAAGATTTATGCTTAGAATAATTGATTTCTTGTTTACAATTATGCAAGCATTTTTAGGCGATAATTTTAATACAAGCGGTTCTAGCAGTTTAACTGATGATAAAATCTTCCAGTTTGTTTTTAGTGACACGGTTATAAACATTATTAAAAACATTATAATTATTGGACTTATTTTAATAGTTGTTTTCTCAATAATTGCCATTGTTAAAAGTGAAATTAATGGGGCACTTGGAGATAACAACTCTAAAAAATATGTTTTAGTTAATGCGTTAAAATCACTATTTTTGATGGTTATAATTCCTTTACTTTTTATATTCTCAATTGTTCTTTCTGACGCGGCTTTAGCAAGCCTTTATCGCGCAACAACGGGCGGGAAAGATGTTAGCTTAGCCGGAATGATTTGGACAGCGTCAACTTATGAGGCTAACGCCTATAGAAACTATGCTAAAAACGATGCTAGAATTCCTATAACTTTTGATTTTAGTAACAAATATAACTATGTTTATAATGAAGAAACAAATGAATATGAAATCGACTATTCAAGTGAAATTAACTGGGATGAAATTTCAATAGAAGGCTTAAACAAAGATTTAATTAATAGTTTTGAAAGTTTTAAAAATCAAACAGGTTTTCAAAAGGGATATAGCGTTTGGCTAATGTTTTATGCAAACAACTTCTATTCAATAAGTGAACTTGATGCGCAAAATAAATTATTAAAGAAAAATCCTCAAGGTAATATTGACTATTTACCATATTATGATCTTTTTGATTCTAATCTTGTTTATTCAAATAATGAATATTTGGTTATGGCTGACTTAATTGATTTTTGCACGGTTAATGCAAGAGATATAGGAACTTTATCTTTCCGTTCAATTAATGAAGTTTATGAAAACTGGGCTAGCGTTTATGGCGGAACAATAACCAGCCTTCCAATAAGTAAGGTTGGGGATAATTATTATACTGCCGTAACATATTTAGGTGATGAAACCCCAACAGAATATCTTTCACCGGTTGACACGTTTGACGAATCAGATGGAACTATTTACACAATTTGTTATTCACAACTTGTTGAAGATCCTGATGGAACTCTTCATGAAATTTATATTCCATTTATCAATGGAGTTAATGGGTTTTCAACTAGTTACATTTCAGGAAAGTGTTTAGTTATTGCGAAAGGTTTCTTTACTGATAAAGGCTACCCAACAGCAATAAAAAATGACGTTAATGGCAACGTTGTTTTCTATAGAAACGAAGTTTATGCTCCTGGAATTTATGATTTCTTCCCAAAAATTACTTACGAACTTCCTGAAGGGGTTGAGGAAACATGGATAACTAGAGCATTCAAAGAACTCGGTGGGCAAGTTTTAGGTGGAATTGATTTAGATGATTATATTCCATATATTTATGTCAATGCCGAGCAGGTTAGCACGTATACTAAGAAGATTTCAACTGAAACAACGCTTGAAAATGGGACATTTACTGTTAGTTATGATCAAACAGACATAGTTTCTCAATTATTTAATAAATCGTCAGTTAAAGACCATAACATTTATAACAAGGCTTCAATTAATATCTTCATTTTGATTTTTGCTAGTTTAATTTTAATTAGAGTTTTGATTGACGTTGTGTTTGGCCTTATTGGAAGAATTTTCCATATGGTTGTTTTGGCTTTAACTTATCCGGGGGTTGTTTCAGCATTACCACTTGATAATGGTTCAGCCTTATCTAACTGGAGAACAACGTTCTTTGATGTTTTATTGTCCGTTTTTGGAATAATGGTTTCGGCAAACGTTATGATAGCGTTACTGCCTTATGTTTGGGAGTTTAAGTTCTTTACTGACGGCGCTATTGCCGGTAGTTCATTTATAGATAAAGTTGGGGCAGGGTTTGTTAATATGTTACTTAAAATTGCCTTTACTGTTGGCGCTATTGCATTAATTGAAACATTTGCTAGGCTTATGAGTTTCTTAATGAACGGAATGAGCGTTGCTGACGCTAAGAAAGCAATTGCTTCTATTAAAACAAAACTTGACGATAAAGAAACGCCTGAAGACCCATTTGTTATTCTTGAGTCGATAAAAACAGATGGCAAAAAGCCATATATTGACGCTATTATTGGAACAAGCAGCGTTTTAAGTATTGGCGGAGACCTTAAAGACGAAATGTTTGAAAATTTAAAGTTTACCGGCGACGTTATTTCTGGAAGGCATCTTCAAAAGACATTAAAAAATGCTGTTGGAATGTTGGCTGACTATACCGGCGTTTCATTTGCTAAAAACACAATTAACGAAATAAGATCTGGCGCTCATTATCTTCAAGGTGCCTTGGGCCACAAAAGTCATATGCATCAACTTACAAAGGACTTGCGTTCTGGTAAACTTACTGATCCTAAAGATATTTCAAAACGCTTTAAAACGTTTGGTGGCAAAGGTGGCGAACATGAGAAAGACTTAAAGAATATGCAGTGGAAACCACCAAAGAAGAACAAATAATAGTTAAAATCATTTGTTAAATTTCATAAATAAGTTTAAAATTAAATTAGGAGGATTATTATGAATAAAGTTAAAATTGGAATTAATGGTTTTGGAAGAATTGGAAGTTTGATTTTAAGGGCTAGTTACCTTTATAATCAAAACGTTGAAGTCGTTGGAATTAACGATCCGTTCTTAAGCGCTGATTACGCAGCATATATGTTAACTCATGATAGCGTTCACGGGGCATTTAACGCCGATATTAAGGTTGATAAGGGCGATTTAGTTATCAACGGCAACAGAATTAAATATTACAGCGAAATGGAGCCTGAAAAGATTGATTGGAAGGGTTGCGGCGCTCAAGTTGTTGCTGAAGCAACAGGAAAATTTACTAAGGTTGAAGATGCTTCACGCCACCTTGTTGGCGGAGCAAAAAAGGTTGTTATAACCGCTCCTGGAAAGGGAACGCCAATCTTTGTTTATGGCGTTAACCATGAAGAATATAAGGCTAATATGGACGTTGTTTCAAACGCTAGTTGCACGACTAACTGTCTTGCTCCACTTGCTAAAGTTATTAACGATAACTTTGGAATAAGTGAAGGCCTTATGACAACTGTTCACGCAACAACAGCAACTCAACTTACTGTTGATGGATCATCTAAAAAAGATTGGCGCGGGGGAAGAAGCGCATTAATTAACATTATTCCTGCTTCAACAGGTGCCGCTAAAGCAGTCGGAAAAGTTATTCCAGAACTTGATGGAAAATTAACAGGAATGGCATTTAGAGTTCCAACAGCCGATGGAAGCGTTGTTGACTTAACTGTTAACCTTAAAAAACCAACAACTTACGAAGAAATTTGCGCATGCTTAAAGAAAGCAAGCAAAGGCAAATATAAAGGCATTATTGATTACACTGAAGATGCAATCGTTAGCCAAGACATTATTGATAATTCTAACACATGCATTTTTGATGCAACTGCTGGAATTATGATGAGCCCAACATTTGTTAAGCTTGTTGCATGGTATGACAATGAGTGGGGTTATAGTTGCAAGGTTTGCGATCTTATCGCTCATATGGGAAAAATCTGTAAATTTTAGCGAAAACTTCTAAATTTAGCGCCTAAGTACAGAAAATGCGAGTCTCGCATGCTAGGCAGTACAATGAGTACAGCCGTCGCAAGACTCGCTCTTTTTTCTTTCTTATGCATCTAAATTTAAAAGTTTTTATGTCAATAATATAAATTTAATAAATCTTATGAATCTGAGGCGGTCACATACAATGAGTATGCTCCGACCTCGAATTTTTTTGTTTCCTCGTTCTTCATCTAAAATTTACAGATTTTTAAAAGGGTAAGACTCTTGTTTTTTGTGGACAAACGGAAAGCAGTGTGATAAAATAAACTTGTGGGGGTGTGTTTATTTTGAAAAGAGTTTGCCCAAAATGTGCTGAATTTGTTGATAAAAAAGCAAAAGTTTGCCCTTATTGTGGGGAAGAATTTGATAAAGAAAAAGAAATTAAAGTTGATGATAAATCAGCTGAATTTGACATCAGCGCAATGATAACTTATTCTGATGGCGAACCTGAAGTTAACCAAACTGAAGTTAGTCAAACTGAAGAAAAAGAAACTGAAAATAATGAAACGCGTAAGCGCCATCCTCATAAGAAAAAACAACCCGCAAAGGAAGTTATTGATGCTAAAGTTGATGAAAATGGCGAAATAAACGTTGAAACAAGAGATGTAACTTTCTTTGAAGGCGCAACTGATAATTATAGTGTTAAAGCCGCTCGTGGTGAAACGAAGAAACAAAAACCAAAGTGGTGGGAGATTTATAAGTGGGCTGATATTTATCTTGCTCGCAAAAAGATAAACAAAGAAGTTAATAAAGCCGCAAGAGTTGAGCCGCCTTATGTTAACCATTGGGTTTTATTAACGTTAGCAATATTGTTTGGTTTTATGGGTGGGCATAACTATTACGCTAAAAACAATAGGCGCGGTTTGTTTATGACCTTTGCGCTTATTATAGCGCTAATTGTTGTTGCCGTTCCTGTTTTAAGAGATAACGTTGGAGTTTCAATTGGTGGTGGCCTTGGATTTATCGTTCTATCTTGCTGGATGTGGGATATTGTTGCAATAATTTGGCACAGGTTTAAATTTCGTGAGTCAAGGCTTCAATTTATTTGTAAGCTTAACCTTGCAACAAGAGAAAAACTTGGTGAAAAATATATTAACATTAAGGAATGGTTTATTCCTTATGAAGAAAGGAAATTGATTAAAATAAATGCTAAAAAAAGAAGAAAACAAAAATAAAACAATTGTTGTTGGAATGAGCGGAGGTGTTGACTCTAGCGTTGTTGCGCTGCTACTTAAAGAGCAGGGCTATAACGTTATTGGCCTTTTCATGAACAATTGGGAAGAAGATGACTCTAACGGCGTTTGCACTAACGCTGATGATTTTGCTGACGTTAAGAGGGTTGCTTCAAAATTAAACATTCCTTATTATAGCGTTAACTTTGCTAAAGAATATCTTGATAGTGTTTTTAGCGAGTTTTTAAGAGAATATAAACTCGGAAGAACGCATAATCCTGTAGTTTTATGTAACCGCGAAATTAAGTTTGGCCCATTTTTAAAGTTTGCTAAAAAGATTGGGGCTGACATGATTGCAACGGGGCATTATGCTAATGTTGAAGAAAAAGATGGCTTATTTTATTTAGCAAAAGCAAAAGATCAAAACAAAGATCAAACCTATTTCTTAAATCAGTTAGGGCAAGATCAACTATCTTGCGTTATGTTTCCTATAGGGAATATGGAAAAACCTGAAATAAGAAAAATAGCCGAAGAAGCTGATCTAGCAACGGCGAAGAAAAAAGATAGCACAGGTGTTTGCTTTATTGGCGAACGTAACTTTAAAAAGTTTTTGCAAAGTTATCTTCCAGCAAAACCAGGCGACATTGTTGATAAGCGAACAGGCAAAGTTTTAGGAAAGCATGACGGGCTTATGTATTACACGCTTGGTCAAAGGCGTGGGCTTGGAATTGGCGGTCAGAAAGAAGGCAACGGCGAAAGCTTTTTCGTTGTTAGCAAAGACCTTGATAAAAACATACTTTATGTTACTCAAGGCGAGGGCGATGAGATTTTAAGCGACGCGCTTATTGCAACCGGTTTTAACTGGATTCCTAAAAAGCCAGAAGAAAAAGAGTTTGATTGTTTCGCTAAGTTTAGATATCGTCAAGCCGAGCAAAAAGTTCACGTTAAGATTTTAGATAATGATAAAGTTAGGATTGAATTTAAAGTTAGGCAAAGGGCGATAACCCCTGGGCAATATGTTGTTTTATATGATGAAAAATATTGCCTTGGTGGCGGCGAGATTGACGAAGTTATAAAGGAGAAATAGAATGAAGAAAGTTGTTTTAACTGGGATTAAACCAACCGGAATACCTCATATTGGCAACTATTTTGGCGCAATAAAGCCTGCGCTTGAATTTGCGTCAAATGATGAATATGATTGCTATTATTTTATCGCTGATTATCATGCGCTTAACCAAATTAAAGACCCAGAAGTTTTAAAGAATTATGTTAAAGAACTTGCGTGCACGTGGCTTGCTTGCGGGATTGACCCAAAGAAAGTTGTTTTTTATAAACAAAGTGATTTAAGCGAAGTAACAGAATTAACATGGCTTATTTCAAACGTAACAAGCAAGGGGCTTATGAATAGGGCGCATGCTTATAAAGCATTAACCCAAAAAGCAACTGAAGAAGGCGCTGACCCTGATAGCCTTGTTAACATGGGTTTGTTTAACTATCCAATTTTAATGGCAAGCGATATTTTAATTGTTAATTCAAATTTTGTTCCTGTTGGGCAAGACCAAAAGCAACACGTTGAAATGGCAAGAGATATCGCCCAGGCATTTAATAAGACTTATGGAAACACGTTTGTTGTTCCTAAAGAATTAATTAAGAAAGACGTTGGCTTAATTTTAGGACAAGATGGAAGAAAAATGAGCAAGAGTTATAACAACGTTATTCCGCTTTTCGCTCCAAGTGAGAAGTTAAGAAAACTTGTTATGAGCATCAAAACTGATAGTAGCCTTCCAACTGAGCCAAAACCAACCGACAGCGCTGTTTTCAATCTTTATTCATTATTTGCTAACCATAGCGAACTTGAAGCCGAAAAGAAAAAATATCAAAAAGGGCTTAGCTGGGCTGAAGCAAAGCAAGACTTGTTTAGCGTTATGGAGAAAACAATTGCTCCAATGCGCGAGAAATATGATTATTATATGGCTCATTAC
>JAFZXQ010000053.1 GCA_017616705.1 Clostridia bacterium
AAAATTTATATAGTATTAAAGAAGTAGAGGCAAATGATTATTTTTCTAACATACAAAAGATTTTAGAAGGTTTAATTTAAATGAGAATTAATAAATATTTAGCAAGTTGCGGGTTGGGTTCGCGAAGAAAAGTCGAAGAACTTATTAAGGAAGGAAGAGTTTGTGTTGACGGAAAAGTTGAAACAAACCTTTCAACTGATATAACCGATAAAAACGAAGTTACTGTTGACGGAAATGTTTGTGCGCCTAATAGCGAGTTTGTTTACCTTTTGCTTCATAAGCCAAAGGGTTATATTTCTTCGGTTAGTGATGATCGCGGAAGAAAAACGGTTATGGACCTTATTCCAAAAGAATTAAGATTTGTTAAACCTGTTGGAAGGCTTGACTATGACAGCGAAGGTCTGCTAATTTTAACAAATGATGGCGACCTTGCTTTTAATTTAACTCATCCTTCTAAGCAGATAGGCAAAACTTATTTAGTTAAAATTGAAGGCAATATAACCGAAGGACAATTAGCTGTTTTAAGAAATGGCGCCGTTGTTGATGGCGTTAGGCTTGCTAAATGTAAGGCAAAGGTTATTGAAAATAAAGATAATATAACAAAACTTGAAGTGACAATTTTTGAAGGCAAAAATAGAGAAATCAGGAAGATGTTTGAGGCTGTTGGTTATCTTGTTATCTTCCTTAAAAGAACAAAAATTGGTGAGTTAACTTTAAGGGGTGTTGATAGGGGCGCATATAGAAATTTAACCCCAAGTGAAGTTGCTTATTTAAAGGCATTATAATGAAGGTTTGCGTTATTGGTGGCGGAGCAAGTGGCTTAATGGCTAGCGTTTTACTCGCGCGAAGGGGCGTGAGCGTTTCTTTGTTTGAAAAAAATAAAGAACTGGGCAAAAAAATTTTAATAACTGGCAAAGGGCGCTGTAATGTTACCACTATTAAAACAGGCGAAGAGTTTTTAGAAAATGTTATTCGTGGTAAAAAATTTCTTTTAAGCGCTGAAAAAAACTTTTCATCAAACAAAACTATTGAGTTTTTTGAAAACCTTGGTGTTAAACTTAAAGTTGAGCGCGGTGGGCGTGTTTTTCCGGTTAGTGATGACGCTAAAACAATTCGTGACGCTTTTGTTAGCGCGCTAAAGAAAGAGAAAGTTGAAATTAATCTTAATAGTGAAGTAAGTGAAATTTTAGTTAAAAACGATAAATTCTATGGAATTGTTGTTAATGGCAAAAAATTAGATTTTGACGCCTGCGTTATTGCAACAGGTGGGCTTAGTTATCAAACAACGGGCTCAACAGGTGACGGATTAAAGTTTGCTAAAAATGTTGGTCATAGCATTACGGAAGTTAAACCTGCGCTTAACGGAATTAAAGTTAAAGAAAAGTTAAACCTTGAAGGGTTAAGTTTGAAAAATGTTAAAGTTAGTGCTGTTTCAAATGGAAAAATTGTTTATTCTAGCGAGATTGGGGAAATGCTTTTCACAAAGGTTGGAATAAGTGGGCCATTAGTTTTAACAATGTCAAGTTATGTTAACAGAAGCCATATTGAAAAAATTATAATTGACTTTAAACCTGCTCTTTCAAATGAGCAAATAAACGCAAGAATTGAAAGAGAAATTAAAGCGAACGGAAAGAAACAATTAAAAACATTGCTTAGATCATTTTTGCCTGAAAGATTGGTTGAAGAGTTTGTTTTAAGGCTTAAAGTTAACGGCGATTTAAAAATCAGCCAGTTAACAAAAGAAACAAAAAATGCCTTGATTGGTTTGTTTAAGAGTTTTGAGTTAACAATGGTTGAAGTTGAACCTATTGAAACAAGCGTAATAACAAGTGGTGGGGTTAGCCTTGATGAAATAAGCCCAAAAGATATGAGTTCTAAAAAAGTTAGCAATTTATTCTTTATTGGCGAATGCCTTGATGTTGACGCGCTAACGGGGGGCTTTAACCTTCAAATTGCATTTATGACGGCTAACGCTTGCGCTAATTCAAAACTTTTTGAGGAGGTAATATAATGCTTTTTTGGATAATGTTTATTATTGCATTTATTCCGCTAGTTATTATTTTTCCTGCTAGAGTTTTTAAACGTAAAAATTTAAAACAGGTTAAAGGTGGTGCAGTTTTAGTTTGTAACCATTATTCAAACCTTGATTGTATTGAGCTTTTTATTCATTTAAGAAAGCATATTCGTTTTCTTGCGAAAACCGAATTGTTTAATACTAAGTTTAAAAGACACTTTTTTAAAACGGTTGGTTGCATTGAAATAAAACGTGGCGAAGCCGATATCAATGCTATAAAAAACAGCCTTGCGGTTTTAAAGAAAAATAAGATACTCGGGGTTTTCCCTGAAGGAACAAGAAACCTTGAAGAAAAAGAAGGTTTAGGCGAAGTTCATAGTGGCGCCATTGTTATTGCAGCAAGGGCAGGCGATCCTATTATTCCAACTTTAATTTATAGAAAACCAAAAGCGTTTAGAAAAAATTATATTATTATTGGCGAGCCATTTTTCGTTGATAGTCAAATTCCTAAAAAACCAACGCCAGAAGAGATTGAAGCGGCAAGACAAAAACTCATTAACGTTTCAAATGATTTAAGAAAACAAATTGACGAAAAACTAACTAAAAAGAAAAAGGGCTAAACATAATATAAAGCGTTATTGAATAAAATTAACCAAAGGTGAAGTTATGAACTTTTGGCAAAATAGTGTTGATAACGTTTTAAAAGAAGTTGGGTCTAATAAACTTGGTTTGACTGAAAGAGAAGTCCAATTAAGTTTAAAAAGATATGGAAGTAATAATATTGAAAAACAAAAAAAGGTGAGCGTAATTGCTCGCTTTTTTGCGCAGTTTAAAAATATTATGATAATAGTTTTGCTGGTTAGCGCGTTTATTAGTTTAACACTTGCTTTAGTTAAAGGAGAATATGGTGATTTAATTGAAAGCGGAATAATCTTTTTTATTGTTATAGTCAATTCAATTATTGGCGTTGTTCAAGAAAAGCGTGCTGAAGATAGTTTGGCATTGCTTGCTCAAAAAACTGCAAAAACTGCATTAGTTTTACGCAAAAATGGCGCAAAACGCATTCTTTCAAGCGAGGTTGTTGTTGGAGATATCGTTGAACTTGCGGCTGGCGACTTTGTTCCGGCTGATATTAGACTAATAGATAGCCAAAATTTAAAATGTGATGAAAGTATTCTTACCGGCGAAAGTCACGCTGTTTTTAAAAATGCTAATTTTGTTGGCAATGCTTTAACGCCCCTCGCTGAAAGAGAAAATATGTGTTTAGCGGGAACTAACGTTACTTTTGGATCAGGTAAAGGCGTTGTTGTTAGTGTTGGTGAAAACACGCAAATGGGCAAGATTGCCAAAATTTTAAATAAGAGCATAAAAGAAAAATCACCACTTGAAAAGAATATTGATAAAATTGGCAAAATTATAACAATCGGTGTTTTAGCAATTGTTTTAGTTGTTTTTATTGTTGAACTTATTTTTTCTTCAACGCTTTCTATTTTTGAAGCATTTTTAATTGCAATAGCCTTGGCTGTTGCTGCGATTCCGGAAAGCCTGCCGGCAGTTATAACAATTATTATGGCGCTTGGCGTTGAACGGCTTGCAAAACAAGGCGCTATTGTTAAAACACTTGGCGCTGTTGAAACGCTGGGGTGCTGTAATGTTATTTGCAGCGATAAAACCGGAACATTAACTCAAAACGATATGCAAGTGAAACATATTTTTTCAAATGGCATAATTTTTAATGAAGACGAGTTTAAACCAGAAAGCAATAACTATTTAATGATGGGCATTAAGTTTTGTAACAACGCAAAAATTAGTGATAAAAAAATTATTGGTGACGCAACAGAAACTAGTCTTTTAAAGTTTTGCGAAAAGAAGGGAAATAGTTTTATTAGCGAAAGAATTTTTGAAATTCCGTTTAATAGCACTAGTAAAACCATGACAACTATAAATAAGGTTGATGATAAGTTGATTGCTTTTTCAAAAGGGGCGCTTGATTACTTAATTGATGGTTGCGATTTTGTTTATGAAAATGGTTTTATTAGGCCAATTAATCAAGAAGATAAAAAAGCAATTATTAATTCACATAACATATTGGCTTCTTCTGGCGAAAGAGTTTTAGCGGTTTCAATGCAATATGTTAACGATGAAAAAAGTGCAAAAAACACGCAATTTTTGGCAAAAAACAATGTTTTTCTAGGTTTTTTAGGAATTTTTGACCCTCCAAGGCGCGATGTTAAGGTAACAATTGAATCGTGCGCTAAAGCAGGGCTTAAAACAATTATGATAACAGGTGACCACCCTGACACTGCTTTTAGCGTTGCTAAAGAAATAGGAATCGCTAAAAGCAGAAGCGAAGTTTTATTAGGAAAAGAACTTGAAAGAATGAGTGATAAAGAATTAAAGAATAGAATAACCAACTATTCTGTTTTTTGCAGGGTCACTCCTGAAGATAAGGTTAAAATAGTTAAAGCGTTAAAGAGTTGTGGCAAGATTGTTGCAATGACCGGAGACGGAGTTAATGATGCCCCTAGTTTAAAAGTTAGTGATATCGGAACGAGCATGGGAAGCGGAACGGACGTAACAAAAAGTGTTGCTGATTTAATTTTAACAGATAATAAATTTTCAACAATTGTTGTTGCAATTAAAGAGGGGAGAACAATTTTTAATAACATTCAAAAGACACTTCAGTTTTTAATTTCAACCAACGCCGTTGAAGTTTTAGGAATTTTTATTACGGCACTATTATTAAAAAATGCAGTTTTTCTTCTTCCGAGCCAAATTTTGTTTATAAATTTAATAACTGATAGCCTGCCGGCCTTTGCTCTAGGCCTTGAACCAAGCGAAAAAGATGTTTTAAACTATCCGCCAAGAGATAGTAAGACTTCACTTTTTTCTGGGGAAATTGGAACGGGGATAATTTATCAGGCCTTTGTTCAAACACTTGTTGTTCTAGTTATGTTTGTTATCAGTAATGCTAAACTTGGTAATGCTGTTGCTAGCACTATGGTATTTTTGACAATTTGTTATATGCAAATAATTCATGCGGTTAACTGCAAAACAACAAAGAGCCTAACTAAAATTAACATTTTTGCAAATAAAACTTTTAATATTAGTTTTGTTGTTTTGTTTGGTTTGATAACAATGGTTGGTTTAATCTCACCGCTTCAGGCTGCTTTTAATATTGTTCCTTTAACGCTGGGGCAATGGGGAATTGTTGCGCTTTGCAGCGCGTCAATAATTCCTGTAGTTGAAATAAGCAAGTTCTTTATGCACCATAAATTTGGTGATAAAAAACTTGCTTACAAAAGTTTAAAAATTGTTAAAAACTAGTTATTAACGATATAGTTTTCTGACTCAAAACTTGAAGGTTTAATTGAATCTTTGTTAGGAAGTGGAAGCGTTTTATATGCTGAAAGTTTGATGCTGTTAATAAGGTTAAGCTCTGCAAAACTTGATTCGCCTTCAGGGGAAACAATAATATGGTCAACAACGTCAATATCATTTAACATGCAAGAACAAATAATTGTTCGCGTAAAGGTTAAATCTTCATCGCTAGGCAAACAATTTGTTGTTGTGTGGCAATGAGAGATAATAATTCTTCCGCAATTATTTTTAATTGCAAATTCGCTAATATCTCTAATGTTGATATCAATTCTGTTAAGATTGCCTGATTTAATAAGTTTGCTGGTTATAACTTTGTTTTTGCCATTAAGGCAGATAACAAAGAAATATTCTTCATTAAAATCTGGGTAAAGCGAACGGCAATAATTTTTAGCAGCGCTAGAACTATTAATTGGTAAAACCTTCTTTTTATCAAGGTTATATCTAGTTTTAAGTGAAGCAAATAAATTAACCAAAATAGCAGAATTATCACCGATTCCATCAACTTCTTTTAGCGCTGAAATATCAGCGTCTAAAACATTTGAAAGACTTCCAAACCTATCTAAAAGGCGGTGAGCAATAGGGTTAACGTCAATTCTAGGAATACTAAAATAAAGCAAAAACTCTAAAACTTCGTGATCAGAAAAAGCATCAAGCCCAAACTTTTTGAACTTGTTTTTCATTCTTTGCCTATGGTTAGAGTGAAGTGGTTTATTTTCTTTCATAACATTATTTTACAAAATGTGACAAAAATTTTCAACTATTTATCAAAATTAATTTTGTCAAAAGTCAATAAATTCTTTTAATGGCGACTTAAAATAATTGACTAACTCTAACGAAAAGTTTAAACTTAAATTAGAATAATTTAAAAGGAGATAAAAATTATGTGGTGGATTGTTCCAGTCGTTATTGGCGCATTAATCTTATTAGTTATTGTTTGGTATATTGCTTGCGCAAATAACTTTGTTCGTCTTAAAAACAATATTGAAGAAGCATTTTCAACGATGGACGTTTATTTAAAGAAAAGATTTGATCTTATTCCTAATATCGTTGAAACCGTAAAGGGTTATGCAAAACACGAGAAGGAAACTTTTGCTGAAATAACAGCAGCAAGAGCAGGTGTTGGAAGTGCTAAAACTGCTAATGAAAAAATCAAAGCAGAAAATAGAATGAGTCAAGCAATAACAAGCCTTTTTGCTATTGCTGAAAATTATCCTGAACTTAAAGCAAACACAAACTTTCTTGATCTTCAAAACCAATTAAAGGTTATTGAAAGCGAAATTGCTAATTCAAGAAAATATTATAATGCTTGTGTTAAGGCTTATAATATCAAAATTGATATTTTCCCTTCAAGCATTGTTGCTAGAAATAAACATCTTGAAAAAGCAACATTATTTGAAATAACTAATGTTAAAGAAAGAGAAAACGTTAAGGTTCAATTTTAATTATGTCAATTAATTCTAAATTAAAGTTTAGCGATAAAATCATTTTAATCATAGGGCTAATTTTATTAATTTGCCCTATTTTCTTCTCTAGCACTTCAAATTACGCTGATCTTACTCCTGATCCTTTTACAGACCCTAATATCGCAATTCAAAATTTAACGGTTGATGTTAGTTTTGATGAAAATGGTAAGGCAACAATTTCTAACACGTTTGATGTTACCTTCCTTGAAAAAGGGCTTAGTGAAGTTTTATATTCAATTCCTTATGTTGGAAAAATCAGCGAAATGACTGAGAGCGGAAATGTTGTTAAAACTGATTATCTAGCAAGGGTTAGCAATTATAGCATAACGCGCCCAGGCGTTGAAAACATTAAGGAATATTTAAACGTTTATACTGATGAGGTAACCGGGCTTGTTACTTTTGGAATTAAAAGAACAACTCGTTATAATCTTGGCGAAACGGTTAAGTTTAACCTTAAGTTTGATTATGATGTTTTACTTAATGGCAAAGATTCAATTAATGATATTTATTTAAACATTATTGGTGGCGGAAACAGCATGAAAATTGAAAACATAACCATTAATGTATCTTACCCTAAAGATGTTGATTTTAGTGCTAATGTTCCTTATATTTATAAGGGAGCGTATGGATCAACAGATAAGGTTAGCGTTAATGTTATTGACAATAGAAACATTTCTGTTTCAATTGTTGAATTGCCTGAGTTTGAATATGTGACAATTAAGCAAGATATGCCTGATAACTATTTTAAACAAACAAGTATTTTCCCAACATTTAAAGTTGTTGCAATTGTTTTAACGCTTTTGGTTGCCATTATTGTTTTAGCGGTTAAATTAATAAACGGACAGGTTAGGGAAGTTATAACTCCTGTTGAAGTTACGTCATTTGATGAAATAACCCCAGAGCAAGCCGAAGTTTTTGCTAAACTAAAAATGAGTGAAAAATCAATTAGCGCGTTGATTGTTTATTTTGCAAGCAGGGGATATCTTAAAATTGTTGAGCAAGAAGATGAAACTATAAAACTTGTTAAGAAAAACAATTTTGACGATGATAAATATCCTCATCTTTCAAAATTCTTCAAGTCAATTTTTGTTGATGCTAATATCGTTAAAATAACAAAAACTGAGTCAGCAGATTCAAAAACAAAAGATGCTAAACCTGCTCAAGAAGAGGTTGTAACTGAAATTAACACAACGGTTTCTGAGCTCTGCAAAAAAGAAGAGTTTTATAAAACCTTTGTTAAATTAAAAGAGAAAACGATTGAAACTAAATCAAAAGAATGTTACGTTAAACCTTCTTATAAAAGGGTTAATTTAGTTAACTATTTATTATTGATTCCACTACTTTTTAATACTGCTTGTTTAATGTTTGTTGAATCAATAACTAAACTTGGGTTTGTTAGCAATTCATTTAGCGCACTTCTTATTAATAATAAATTTTTCATTTATACCATTTTGAATATTTTATGTGTTGTTATTGCAATGTTATTTAACAGACCTAAATTTACTGATGATTTTGCGATGGCGCGTGGGCGAGTTTTAGGTTTTAAGAAATATATTGAAATGGTTGAAAAAGACAGAATCAAACTTTTAGTTAAAGATAACCCAAGTTTATTCTATGACTGCTTGCCTTATGCTTATGTTTTAGGTGTTAGTGATGCGTGGATCAATAACTTTAAAGACCTTGAAATTCCAAGACCAGAATGGTTTGAAACTTATGACGATTCAGTTTATAATGTTTTAATTTTCAACCACATGTTCTATTCATTGAATCATTCAGTTGCTATTAACTTAATGGCAGCAAAATTTAAACAAATGCAAGAAACATCTTCTGGGTTTAGAAGCGGTTCTGGCGGCGGAATTTCTTTTGGCGGATTCTCTGGTGGGGGATTTGCAGGCGGCGGCGCTGGCGGCGGATCATTCGGCGCAAGATAATAAGCAATAAAAAAACTAGCGACTTCGCTAGTTTTTTTAACCTAAAACAAATAGTGGGCGAACGCGAAGTTTGTTTTTATCCATTCTAAAGCCTTCCATTCTTCCGTCATTAGAAATTTTAATGCTCATTCCATATTTTGAAAGTGTTTTAGCGGCAGCAAGACGGCCCCCTCCGGTTGACCCAGCTTCAATCTTAATTATAGCGCCAACGGCTAAAATGTTTCCATCAGCATCAATAACTGTTGCGCCATCAATGCTCATTAATTCTAACCTTAATTTTCTATCAAGGTCAGAGAATTTTCTTCCGCCAATAAGCTGAATAAGATTGGCGGTTTTTGTCATTTTTTCTTCTTTAATAAACTCTTCAAATGTTGGAAGTTCTTGAGGCTCTGTAAAGTCAGCAAAGAAGGAGTGAGTCATTGTTTCCTGAAGTTTATAATCGTAACAAGTGCTGTTTAAGCAATCGCAAATGTCGATATGTTTTAAAACGTTATAATAATCTTCTTTATTTAAATGAACGATACAACCACCGGTTCGCGCAAAAGAAGTGTCAAGCGCTGACAAATAAATGGCTTTTCTAACTTCTTGGGTATAGTCACCAGAGCGGTCGGCAAGTTTTGAAATGATTTCTTCGTGGCTAAAACAAACCCAGTTTCCGTTTCTTCTAGCGAAAAGCAAAGTTTTATCTTTAAACAATAAGATATCACCATTTCGCATTAAAGAAACGCCGATTTTATTTCCCGTGCAGAGACTTGCAATTCTTATATAGTTATAAGGGACTAAAAGCTCTTGATCAAATTGTTTTGGTGCGGTTAGGTAATTGATTAAATAGCCGTCAAGGCTTATTTCCAAAACGGTATTAATTCCATCGCCCAAAAGCGCAGAAAAATCTGTTTTTAAAAGTTTAGATATGTTAAGGTTAGGGTTTGTTTGTTTTCCGGCGCGCTTGTTTGAAATAACAAAACCAAAACCAATATGGTTTCCTTCATAGGTTCTTTGGCCCCAAGCTTCAAGAAGACGCAAGATATCATGAAGCGTTTTACTAGCAGAATTTGACAAGGCAATACAAATTGCTTTTTCAATCAAATAGGCTTCCATGTCTTTAATATATTCAGGACCAAGATTTGAAGAATAAAGATCAGACATTTCTTCAATTATTGTTTTAACTAGGTTAATTTCAAAGCTTTTGAAAGGTTGAACTCTTTTAATAATAATTCTATAGTTATCAAGGCGGTTAAATTTAACTAGCATAGTTCCATTAACGCCAAGCGCAACAATAGCATCGCGGCTGTTGCTTTCGTCAAAACCAATAATTTCTGAGCCTGTAAAAATAGAAAGGACGTGGTCTTCAATGAATTTTGTAAAGTCTTCGCGCTTCATAGGCCACCTCCTCTTAAATTGTATTATTCAATTATATAATAACATAAAATTTTTTAAATGCACGCGATTTTACGCAATTATTTGAAAAAATCTTAATTTTTCTTAAAAAAATACTAGGTTTTTACCACTTTTTTAATAAAATTGTTAAAAACTGCACAAAATAAAGTTGTATCAATGATTATAAACGGGGTTTATGGTTGTTGATACTTTTTTATTATGTAGTTAATTTGTTTGCAAAAATTAAAAATTTTTGATAGAATCAAGTTAATAGGATAGGGAAAAATGAAAAAGTTTTTAATTGGTTTTTGTGTTTGCCTGTTAACCGTTGTTAGCGCATTTATTTTAACGGCGTGTGAAGACCCCGTTGTTTCAATCAGCGTTAAAAACGGCGAAATTAAAAAAGAGTATTATGTTGGTGAAGAATTTGATTCATCAGATACTGTTTTAATCGCTAAAACGAAATCTAATAAACAATATGAAGTTGCGTTAAGCGATCCTAATGTTGAAATTCTTAACTTCTCAACTAGCACGGTTGCTAACTTAAAGTCTGCGCAAATTCGTTATAAAGGGGTTTATTACACTCTTATTTATAATGTTAAATTGCGTGATTTAAATAGTTATACTTTCCATAACTGCTCATCAACATATAATGGTGAAATTCAAGCAATAAACATTGAAGGTTTGTTAAATGATGGTGTTACTTGCTCGATAGTGTTTACTCAAGATGTTACTTATGGAACTGAAACTCACCACGCTAATGAAACATTTACTGGTGTTAAAAATGCTGGTGAATATCATTTAAAAGCAACATTATCTAAAGATGGCTATAACTCTTTAGTTAGTGAGTTTACCTATACGATTTTCCAAAAAACAATTGATGTTGAATTTAGTTATGCTCAAACCAAGTCTGCTTCAAATAGTTGGAAATCACTTTCTGATACTTATTGGCAAAGCGTTAGCTATAACTCTGAATATCAACTTTTTGCAAGGTTTAAAAACGTTCCTTTAAACGATCAAGATGCTGATAGTTTAACCTTTTTAACTGAGGCCGATTATTTAGCAAATTATCAAACAGATCTTCCTGGAATTAACTATTTTGGAGGAACAGGGGTTAATGCAGGAAACTATAAAGTTAAATGCCTTTGCGCTAACTCAAACTATATTTTAAATATGGGCAATAACCAAGTATTCAACTTTACAATTGTTAAAGCCGATTCTAATCAAACAGGTTTTGCAAATATAGTTAAAACTGATTCTAATATTGCAAATTCAACAGTTGATGGAAACATTGTTCATGGCTTAACAACAAACGAAACTGGTTTTAGAAACCCATTTGATAATGCTAAAAAAGAACAATATAATTCAATTGATACTCAAATTGTTTCTAACGGAAACGGAACAAAAACAGCAACAATAACTTATACCTTTATTAACTATACTAATGTTGTTTTATCACAAAACTATGATGCTGGTGGTAACGCAGTAGGTGAGCCAACAATCGTAAATAATTAATCTGTTAAATAAAAAAGCATAACCAATTCGGTTATGCTTTTTTTATTCCACTGTAAACCTGTCAAGTTTCTTAATAGCAGTAAAATATCTTTCGTGCATTTCTTTTTTATTAACTTTAATACAATATTCAATTTTGCCCTTAGGGTTAGGGGTTATAACTGTGTGGCCAGGGTTGTCGGTTGTGTTAACATCCATATCAACTCTAATGGTTTCAAAAAGTTCAGGAAACCTAAAAGAAAGGACGGCGCAAGAGTCATTTGTTGCAATTCTTTTATCTTTATAGCCAGGCTCCCAATAGTTAGAAAACATTTGACCAATAAATTTTCCAACATAGTTAATCTTAGATATTTTTTCTACTTCTTTTTCGGTGAAATTAGCCTTTTCTCGCCCCATTTCAGAAGGAACATATGTTATAGGGATTCCACTGTTAATAACGATTTCAACGGCCTCAGGATCAGTTCTAACGTTAAAAGATTTATGGTTTTGCCAACGCTCACTGCTTGTTGAAAGAGAAGAACAGCCCTCGGTATAAATATGGTTAATCATTTTAGTAACTTCAGGATGTTTTTTTATTAGTTTAGCAATATTTGTCATTGGCCCAAGGGCAATAATAACAATGTTTTTAGCGTTCGCTTTAACAACCTTAAACATTTCGCTAACAACGTTTTTGCTAACTGGTTGCGCCTTAACTTCTTTTGGAGGGGTAAACCCGCCCATGCCATCATTTTGGTGAATATAACTAGCATCAGGGCTTATTCTAAGTAACGCGCGCCCCGAGCCCCTAACAACAGGGATATCAGTTTTCTTCATAAGCTCAAGCGCAAACATACAGTTTCTTGTTACAATATTTATATCTTTGTTTCCAGAAACCGTTGTTATTAACTTAATATCCATTTTGTCATCATAAAGAGAGCAGGCAAGTGCTGCTATATCATCAACGCCAGGGTCGGTATCAATTATGACTGCGGTTTTTTTGTTTTCCATAACTTCTAAAAGTATATAAGATTTTAAATTTTTAGTAAAGTAAAATCGGTTGGGTTTAAAGTAAAAATAAATGTATTTTTAAAATTAAATATAGTGACAGGGTTTTAATTTTATTATTGCCTCTTTTTGCAGTAAATATAAAAGTTTGAATATTTAAATTATAATAATCACAACAAAAAGCGCAATTTTTATTATTTTTAGCGCTAAAAACACTAATTTTTGCGTATTAAATTAAACAAAAACCTACTATTAATAGGGAAGAATAGAAAATTACACAAAAATTTTGTAAAAACTCTTGCAAATAAATTTGAAATAATATATACTAACACTTGCCTATAAATAAGAAATGGAAGGTTGGCTGAGCGGTCGAAAGCAGCGGTCTTGAAAACCGTCGTAGTGAGAGCTACCTGGGGTTCGAATCCCTAACCTTCCGCCAAATAAAGAAATCTGGATTTACTCCAGATTTTTTTATTTCGAAGGCTGGATTTGAGAACAAGTGGCTTTGACGAGGAAGATGTTAAATTTACTTAAAACGAAAAGTATGGCAAAGAAAATGTTAAAATTTTGTTTTTAGGCAAAGCAAACAAGTTCCGCATAGCAGGGCTGCATGCGAGGTTTTGTTTGCAAAGCATAAAGGCAAAAGATAACTTTTTCTGAATATAATAGCGCCGAGCGGGGTTAGAGCGAAGGCGAAATGTGACCTGTTCGAATCCCTAACCTTCCGCCAAGAGGGAACTGTACGAACACCAAATTTGTGCAGTTTTTCTTTTTGTAGGAATGTTTTGGAATGGTTGTTTATTTTGATGACAAAACAAATTAAATATTGTATTATAATAGCATAATGAAAAAATTAGGTATTATTATTTCTGGATTTGGTGGTGTTGGTAAAACTTATTTGGCACAAAAATACAAAAATGTTTGTGATTTAGAAAGTGGCCCATATAAGTATGACTATAGACATGTACACAAAAAAAGTTTTGAAAAACTTAAAGGCGAGTCAGGAAGAAAGCGAAGAGGAGATTGGCCAGAAAATTATATTAATGCAATAAACGAAGCAATAAAAAAATATGATATTGTTTGTGTTAGATACAACGGCGATGAAAGCGTTGATTTTTATGACACTTATGACTTGAATTATATTGTTTGCTATCCAACAAAAAGTGCATATAAGAACTATTTAAAACGTTTTAAAGAAAGAGGAAACTCTGATGAGTGGATTGAGAAGAATAAAAAATATTTCGATGTTACATACAATCGTTGCAAAAAGTTTAATGGAAAAAAAATACTTTTACACAATAACGAAACTTTGGAAGATGCTTTAATAAAAAGAGGATACAAACTTATACCGAAAGATTAAAACAAATTATGTTTGTATAAACTCACAATCCTTCCGCCAAAATCCTCGTTTGAGGATTTTTTTATTGCTTTAAAATAATTATTGGCTGTTTGCAAAAATTATGATATAATAATTCTTGAAGGTTTTGGTAATGAAACAATATAAATTAATGGGGCCTGATGGCAATTTTTATTTTAGTGAAAGTAAAGGACAATTTGGCGGGTATAGTGGTAAAATAAAAATTTATGGATCGCTTGATTGTCCGTCAGCGTTAAATTGGATAGCTAAGGGATTCTATGTTGATAAAAGGGTTTTCTTTAAGGACGAAAAAAATGCAATCCTTGCTGGGTTTAGGCCTTGCGCTTTTTGCCAAAGAGAGAAATATTTAAAATGGAAAGAAAATCCAGAAAATTTTAAAAATGAAATTTTAAATTCTTCTTGTGAAGAAATGGAAATGTAATAAGATAAATCCTCGTTTGAGGATTTTTTTATTGCTTTAAAATAATTATTGGCTGTTTGCAAAAATTATGGTATACTCTTTTTGTAAAGGTGGTTGTTTATGGACTATGATATAATTATTGTTGGGGCAGGGCCTGGTGGTATCTTTGCTTCATACGAATTAAACAAATTAAATCCTAACCTAAAAATTGCGGTATTTGAGGCAGGAAATCCACTTGAGAAAAGGCATTGTCCTATTGATGGTAAGCAAATTAAACGTTGTATTAATTGCCCATCATGTTCTATTATGTCAGGCTTTGGTGGGGCAGGTGCTTTTTCTGATGGTAAATATAATATAACAAATGAT
>JAFZXQ010000054.1 GCA_017616705.1 Clostridia bacterium
GAGAATTAGTAACAGAAGAAGACATTGAAGCAGTTAAAAAGCTAGGAATTATATTAAGGCTAGCTGAAGCATTTGATAGGGTTAAAAACAGCGTTATTGTTGATATTAATTGTGACGTTTTAGGTGATAGCGTTATTATGAAAACAATAGCAACAGGCGATAATTCTTACGAGGTTGAAAAGGCAAGTGAATGCGCTAAAGACTTTGAAAGATGCTTTGGTAAAAAGATTGAAATTTTATAAGAATGTTAAATTAGAGTTCAACTTTGGTTGGGCTCTTTTTTATTGCTAAAACGCTTTATTTATTTGCTAAAGGGGTTGTTTTTGGTTATAATAAAAATGGAGGCTTATAATGGCTACAAATTTTTTAGCGATAAAATTAGGGTCAAGTATGACCACAATTTATAAACAAGGCGAGGGCTTCATTTTAAGTGAGCCTAGTCTGGTTGCGGTTAACCTTAAATATAATGAAAAACAAATAGTTGCTGTTGGGTCAGAAGCAAAGAAGTTTATTGGAAAATCTAGCGATAGCGGAATAACAGTTGTTTCTCCTATAAGCGAAGGAATTATTAATGATTCAGCCCTTGCTAGTGAAATGTTAAAGCATTTTCTTTTAAAAGTTTGCCCAAAACATATTTTTAAACCAACGATAAGGGCGCTAATCTGCGTTCCTCTTGGAATTAGTTTAGCCGAAAAACTAACCTTTGAAAGAACTTGTTATGCTGCTGGAGTTAGCGATTGCGTTTTAATTCCATCAGTTGTTTGTGCTGCTATTGGCGCTGGGGTAAATATTGAGTCAAGCGAAGCGCATATGGTTGTTGGAATCGGCGCGGGGTGTACTGATATTGCTATTTTTGGTGAAAATATGCTGATTAATGGCGTTAATATCGGTTTAGGTGGCTCTAACATTGATAAGGCAATTATTCAACAAATTTATAATAATTGTAATTTGATAATTAGTGACGAAATGGCTGAAAAGATCAAAAAAGATATTGGAAGCCTTTATTATAATGACCTTAACTCTCTTGAAATCTCTGGTAAAGATGCTGAAACAGGTAAAGCAAGAGAAGAAATTATAACTGCCGTTGACGTTTATCCTGCGATTGAGCATTATTATAGCAAGGTTATTGAATCAATTTCTAGTTTGCTTTCAGTTTGCTCACCAGAAGTTAATAACGAAGTTTCAAGAAATGTTATTGCACTTGTTGGTGGCGATAGTAAAATGGTTGGAATTGAGAAATTTTTCAAAACAAAACTTGGAATTAATGTTAGGTCATATATTGATGCTGAAGATGTTGAAATGGTTGGGGCATCAAAGTTATTAGATAGCCCTCAAACCTTAAAGCATATTTTAGTTAACATTTAGTTAAAAATTTTTAATAGAAGACATAATTTGATAAGTTATGTCTTTTTTATTTTTCAGTTTTTTAATTCCTTGGCTTAAAATAAAGTTAAGGAATTGTTTTATGGGAAGAATTATTGGTTTTGTTAGCGGAAAAGGCGGAGTTGGTAAAAGTTGCATAACCGCAGGAATTGGTAAAGCATTAGCAAATCTTAATAAAAGTGTTTGTTTGGTTGACTTTGATTTTGGCTTAAATAACCTTGATTTGATGCTTGGGATTGAAACAAACGTTGTTTATGATTTAACTGATTATTTTGCTGGGCGAAGCAGGTTAAGACAAACGCTTGTTCCTGATAATGAGTTTGATGGGCTTTATTATCTTTCAACTCATAAAGCGTCATCTTTTGATGCTATTGACAAGAGTTTGCTTAAAGAAGTTATAACTAAACTTGGCGAAGTTTTTGAATATGTTTTAATTGATTGCTCAGCAGGAATGGGGCAAGACTTTAAGTTTATTATCGATTGTGTTAATGAAATTATCATTGTTTCAACGCCAAATATTTGCGCAATAAGAGATGCTAGCAAAGTTGCTAGTGAGGTTTTTAAACTAAAAAAGCAGGCTGGCGTTATCGTTAACAAACTTAGGGGCGATCTTGTTTTGGGTGGCAAAAGCTTTGATGAAAAACAAATTGCTAAAACTTTGGGGTTAAAACTTATTGGAGTTATGCCTGAATATGAAGCGATTAGCGTTTATTCAAGCATAAAAAGCGTTTATAACACTTCGCTTGAAGTAAAAAACGCCTTTATTGTTTTAGCAAAAAACATTTTAAAAAACACTTCGTTTTGTGTTGACTATACTTACAAATTTAAGGGGGTTATAGGCGCTTTAAGAAGAAAACTTAAAGCCCGAGCATAAAATGAGTTTAAATGAAAGAATAGAAAACAGGCTAAACTTAATTCTAACAATGGATAAGTTTGATAAAAAAGATAAGTTAAGCGAAGCTTTTAAAGCAGATTTAGTTAAAGTTTTTTCATCATATTTTAAACTTGATGGAGATTTAAACGTTGATATAAAGGTTGAAGACAATAATTATTCAATCAATATTTTTGGCAAGGCAAGTGACATTTATTGTTATCAATAAGGTTATAAAAGTAATAAACTAACATAAAATTTAATATGAAAAATAATTCAAAACGAATTAACTTTTTCTCAAAACGAGTTCAAACGCTTTTTACTTTTGTTTTGTTGGGTTTATCATTGTTTAGTTTTTACACAATAAGTTATTTTGATTTTGGTTTTAGTTATAGCATTAAAAATATTATTGCAAGTTGGTCGCCAAGTGACAATATTGGGAAGTTAAAATTTGTTGATAACATAAATAGCGGAGCAAGCGAGGTTTTAAGTTTATTTAGCGTTGACTATTGCCTTCCTTTTGAAAACGCCAAATTAGAGCAGGGGGATAGCGGAAACATTGTTATTAGCGGAAATGGTGACGTTATAGTTAAGGCTTGTTATGATTCAATAGTTGATTCTATTACTGACTTTGATCTCAAACGCAACATAACTTTTGATTGTGGTTACTCAATAAAAATTATTTATTCAGGGTTAGACAATGTTGGTGTTAAGGTTAATCAGCGCGTCAAAAAAGGTGATGAAGTTGGAATCTCTAACTCAAGTTTAATCACGGTAACTATTCTTTATAACGACCAAGTTTATGACAAAATAAAAATTGAAAACGGGAAACTATCGCTGTTTTAGAGTGTTATGCGTAATATAATAGAAAGTTTTAATTGTCAAAATAAACCGCAAATATGCAAACAAAAATGTAAAATTATTAAAAATTTTAAAAATATAATAATAAAATTGCAGAAAAGCCCAATAGCAATTCATCCGTTGTTTTTGTTGCTTTGCTTCTTTATGGCTTTTTCTGGAAAATTCGTTTTATGGATTATTTACACTCTTGTTGCGCTGCTTCATGAGCTGTCTCATTTTATTGTTGCAAGAAGGCGAGGTTATAAATTAACAAAAATAAAACTGATGCCTTATGGCGCGGTCTTGGTTGCTGGCAAAAATGATTTTTATTTTAAAGATGAAATAATTATTGCGCTCGCTGGGCCGCTCTTTAATTTGGCTTGTGGGTTTTTAGTTGTTTCAATTTGGTGGCTTTTTCCTGAAAGCTATTTTTTTACTGCTGACTTTGCTGTTGCTAATTTTGTTTGTGGGTTGTTTAATCTTATTCCAATTTTCCCGCTTGATGGTGGGCGGGTTCTTTTATCAATTCTTTCAATAAACCATGATAGAGAATATGCTTCAAAGGTTATGAATAAAACAACCCTTTGTTTTGGAGTAATTTGTTTTGTTGTTTTCATAATAACTCTTTTTTATGGGGTTAATTTAACGCTTGGATTTATTGGCGTTATGCTTATTGCTAGCGCGTTTAATGACGATAGACTAACTTCTTATGAGCGAATTAATTTTATTTTTAACAAAAAGAAGCGAATAATAAATGGGTTA
>JAFZXQ010000055.1 GCA_017616705.1 Clostridia bacterium
AACAATTTGCGAATTCTGTATTTGATTAATTCTAATTATTAATTTTAATTCCTTTATTCGTTTTTCACTTGATGCAGCAAAAAGACCAGCAAAAAGACCACCACCATGACCTCCCACGGACAAACTGGTATCATTGCTATACACTTCATAGTTTATTAACTCATTGAAGTTTAGAATATAATATTTGTGTGTTTCATAATTAATGAAACATATTTTTCTATTTTCTTCATCTATAAACACTTTTTGCTTTTCAATATTATCAGCACCAATAGTAAAATAATCGTTTAATGTAATGGTTTTAGTAATATTAAAGTTATTTTCTTTTAGTTTTTTCTGACATGTCGCAGTAAGCACCATATTACTTTTTAACATTTTGCTTTTATTTGTACTAAAACTAATCCAAAGTATTAAAAACACGAATATAGAAAGAAAAAATGTAATAAAAATAGTTAAAAAATAAACATCTAACCCTAACATAAAAATCCCCACATAAGTTTTTTATTTTAAAACGTAGTTATTTTAGCCAAAATAAAAGAAACAGGTTTTGAACTTGGGAAACTTAACAATGTTGCTTCAAAATTCCAAGTATCACCGGCCGCTAAATTGTTAATATTTGCGAGTGCAGTACCAAGATTTGCATGTGAAGCGTCATAAACCGTAAATTCTAGTTGGACATATGAATAATTCTTATTTGTAATATTCTTAGCACTTCCTCTAACCGAGGCACTATATCCAAGATATTCAGAATAACTAGTTGTAATATAACAACCGCTCACCTCTATTTTTTCTTTCGGCTCAGCTGAACCAATAGCAATTGCAACAATAACAAAAATAGTAAAAGCAACAATAACAACCACAATTCCAATAAAAACTTTATTTGGTTTATTGGTAACAACAACTGAATCGCCTACAACAGTATTACCAACTGCTATTTCTTCCATAAAAGCCCCTCCTTTGTTAGATTAAAGATAGCATTTTTAGGATGATATGTCAACTAAAAGGATGATGTATCATCCTATTTTTTAAATTTTATTGCATAAAATAATTGTAAGGGGATTTTATATGAAAAAGATAAGTGACGCTGTTGTTGATCGCTTACTAAAATATATGAGAGAGCAAAATTTAACACAATACAAATTATCGCAACAAAGTGGAGTTCCATTTGCAACTATTAAAAGTATTATGCAAAGAAGAACCAACGACGTTAGTTTAAAAACAATTATAATGTTATCTGACGGTTTAAATATTTCCGTTAATGAGTTTTTAAATGACGAGTCATTTAATATCAACAATTTACTAATCGATTAACCAAAGTTTTTTAGCAAAAAAATATTCAAATCGAAAGATTTGAACATTTTTTGGTGCCGATGACCGGACTTGAACCGGTACGCCCTTTTGGAGCGAGGGATTTTAAGTCCCTTGCGTCTGCCTATTCCGCCACATCGGCATATTGTTGGAGGCACCACCCAGAATCGAACTGGGGATGAAGGTTTTGCAGACCTCTGCCTTACCGCTTGGCTATGGTGCCACCTGCCTTTTAAAAATATAAGGCAAACGGAAATGTTTGCCTTTGTGCTATGGAGCGGGAAACGGGATTCGGACCCGCGACCTTCGCCTTGGCAAGGCAACGCTCTACCCCTGAGCCATTCCCGCAAATGGTGGAAGTTATAGGACTCGAACCTATGACAACCTGCTTGTAAGGCAGGGACTCTACCAACTGAGCTAAACTTCCATTTTCGATTGCGACTTCTATATAATACCAAATCAAAACCAATTTTGCAAGAGTTTTTTAGTATTTTTTTAAAATTTTATTTCAAACCCCTATCTAAAACGCTAATTATTCCCCATTTTTTCTAGTTTAGAATTATGTTTTTAATAAGTTGTGGGTATGTTTTCTCGCTAACCTCTTTTAGATTATCATAAGCAACTATATCATTTTTAAGCTCATTTAAAATCTCTTGCGCCTTACTATATTCCGTTAAATTAATAACGCTAGAATCATTAAAGCCGTGTTGCCTTGTTCCAAATGTTTCGCCAGCCCCACGCGTTTTAAGGTCAAAGTCAGCAATATCAAAACCATTGTTATTGTTTTTAAAATAAGTCAATCGCTTTAATGCTTTTTCGCTAATATTATTTTCAACCAAGCAAAAACAATAGCTCTTTTTGCCATCTCTTGAAACTCTGCCACGAAGTTGATGAAGCGTTGCAAGCCCAAATCTATCTGGGTTAACAATAACAATAACGCCAGCGCGAGTTGCATCAACACCAACCTCAACAACGGTTGTTGAAACTAAAATTTTAATAACGCCTTCTTTAAAGTCATTTAAAATCTTTGTTTTTTTGTCGTCTTTAAGCCTTCCGTTTAACTCACAAACCAAATCTTTGCCAAACTTAGCCCCTAAAAGTTTTGTCATCTTGGTTGTTGAAACAAGGCTTTCATCTTCGCTATCATCAATTTTGGGGCAAACAACATAACAAGTTCGTCCGCTTTCAATCTGCCCCCCTATAAAGCCCCACATATCTTCAACTTTTGCCGGGCTAACTAGGTTAGTTTGAATATCTATTGCCTTTGGGCGCGCGTTAATTCTAGTTAAATCAAGCCCGCCATAAAGAATTAAACTTATGCTTCTTGGAATTGGGGTTGCGCTTAAACTAATAAAGTCAACTTCTTTACCCTTACTAGCAAGCATTGCCCTAGCGTTAACGCCAAATCTATGCTGTTCATCAACAATGCAAAGCCTTAAATTTTTAAAATTATAGCCATCATTTAAAACTGCATTTGTTGAAATAACAATATCTATTTCGCCTGTCATAATACCAAGCGCAATTCTCGATTTTTCCTGAGAATCAAGCCCACTAGAAAGCAAGGCAACTTTAAGCCCTGTTCCCTTTAAAACTGAGCTTATAAACGCAAAATGTTGGTTTGCTAAAATTTCAGTTGGAGCCATTAAAACTGCTTGACCGCCATTTTTTGCGCAAGCAAATAATGCCCATAAACAAACCGCAGTTTTGCCGCAACCAACGTCGCCTTCAATCATTCTGTTAAGCGTTTTATCGCTAACAAGGTCAGCGTTAATTTCGTTTATTGCGTTAATTTGGCTTTCAGTTAATTGCCAAGGTAAAAGTGAAGTAAACTCATCAAAAAGTTTATCTAAATTCTTATAATAAAAATCCCTGTTTTTATGCCCAAAAATTTTTCTTTGCTCATTTATATAAGCAAAAATTAACGCGTTTTCAAGATTAAGCCTGTCAAAGCCCCTGCCGATTTCTTCTTCGGTTTTGGGATTATGAATAAAGCCATATGCCTGTTTCTTATCTAAAAGACCAAATTTTTCTTCAACATTTTTAGGCAAAAGTGAATTAATTTCATCATTTTCTAAAATATAACTAATCGCAGATTTTATCGTTGCTTGACCAATGTTTTCAAACGTTTTATAAACTGAAAAAAGAGGTTCCTTAACCTTATCTAGCAAAACCATCAAACTAACATTAAAAGTATTCTTTTTGGTTTTGCTTGGCTTGCCATAAAAATAATATTCTTGCCCCTCACCTAAAACGTTAACGAGAAAGTTTTGGTTAAACCAAACTAATTTGATTTCATTTTGGGTTACATAGTCTTGAGCTTTAACTTCAATAAAACTTAATTTTCTAGCCCTAATAACCTTGGCCTTACTAGTTATTTTTGCCCTAATCATGCAGAAGTCGCCAAAACTATTAAACCCAACAACTTCGCTAAAATTATAATACTTTTTAGGAAAATGGTTGAGTAAATCTTGCGTCGAAAAAATGCCAGCGTTATTTAGCGCGCTGATGCGAGATTTTCCTATGCCTTTAATATCACCTAACTGCATAATTTAAGTTTAACAATATTTCAAATTTTAGGCAACAAAAAAGGAGCCTAATGGCTCCAATTTTTCTTCTAAACGTTAAGAAGACGGATAATTTGTTTGTTTAATGCCATCCAGATGATGTCAAGAATCCAAACAATTGTAAATCCGAATAGAAGCCTAATTAAACCAGCAACGATTTTGCCTTCCATAAAGCGAGTTACTGCGCCACAAATCCAGCTAGTTACTGGAATGATAGCAAGAATTAAGCTTACAATATAGCCCAATCCAAAATAATCAGATTTCTTTGCCATTCTATTGCCTCCTATTTATTTTATTATAATCAGTATACTATCAATTTATGATAAACGCAAATAAATTTGCTCCAAATTTTAACAATTTTTTTAAATAAACACTTGCAAATTAAATAAAACTATGCTACACTATCTTACGAATTAACAAAAGGAGTTTTAATTATGCCAAATATTAAATCTGCAATTAAACGTGTTGACGTTAGCGAAAGAAACAGAGTTTCTAACAAAAGCAACAAAAATGAAATGAACACTTGCATTAAGAATTTAGATAAAGCAGTTAAAAGTGGCAATAAAGCTGAAGCTGAAGCTAAGTTAAAAGATGCTTTCAAAGTTATTGATGAAAACGTAACAAAAGGCACTATTCATAAAAACAAAGCTAACAGAAAGAAAGCCGTTGCTGCTAAAAGCGTTAACGAAATGAAATAAATAAAATAACCTAGATTAAATCTAGGTTTTTTTATTCCCTTTTTATGTTTTTAGCGTCATCTTCGTCAACGCCGGTTATGTTTAATTTAACCATTCCGTTGCCAACTTCTTTATATGCTTTATGTAAAAATCTAAAGTATAATAATTTATAAACTATATAAGCAATAAGACAAATAATAAGCAAGCCTATTAAAACAAATCTATAATCTTCGAAAAACCTTAAAGTTTGGCTAACATCATTTTTATTACTTACATTAATAATAAAGCCATCATCTTGTAAAAGATTTAACAAAGCATTACCAACAATATTAAGGTTTTGGGCAACATTTGCGCCTGTTGCTTCCTCTATCCCAACAATAGTATCTTTTTCTGTTGCTGTTAAATTATCAACTTTATCCATTGAAGAAAGTCCTTGATAATCTCCGCTAAAAATGTTGCAAGCGTTTATCCCTTTTTTAAGGAATAAATTAACTACCCCACTGCTTCCAGCGTTAGCAACCCCATAACCATCATAATAAGAATTGTTAAGAGGGCTAAACTCTCTAAATTTATTATTTCTTGAAATTAATGTTCTGTTAATATAATTTAAGTAAGATGTTTTAAACCCTTCGCTATAACAATAATTGTAATTACCAAGCGTTGTGTTGCTAACATTTAAAACAAAACTGATTTCTCGATTTGAGTTAGCGTTTGCCATAAGATAGCGCGCAACCCCCTCATTATTTTGGTAACTTGCACCAAAGAAAACAACTTCAACGTTATAATTAAGTGAAAGGCTTTTTAACTTATTAGTCATAGTTAAAACTAGGCTAACCGCCCCTGAATCAGCGTTAACCATTTCGCCGTTAATTAATTTTTCTTCTTTTGTTTCATTATCATATTTTGTTAATGGGAGCGAATCATAACTAGCCGCTAAAACAATGGTTTTAGCATTTGTTGCAGCGCTTGAAATAACAGCGCTAACATTATAACTATAAACAAATTCGCCGTTACTATTTTCATATTCAAACTTCATTAATCCGCTTGAAAAACCATCATTATTTTTTAGCGTTAAGCCCATTTCATTTAACCTTGACGCAAGATAAGTTGCGCTAGCGTGCTCACCGCTAGTTCCGGCTGTTCGGTTAAGCCTTGTTCTATTAGTTTCGCCAACCTGCAAATAATTAGTTAATTCAGTTTTAATTTCACTTTCACTAATCAGCATTTCGTCTTCAGCAAAAACCACCCCACTATTTTTAACTGGGATAAAAGCCAAATAAATTAACAAACAAACAGCTATTAAAACTCTTTTCATAGCAAAAACCCCACAACTTTAATAGCAACAAAAATAAACATAACAATAATTAAAGGCTTAGCATAAGTTTTAAAAACTAATGGTTTTATTGCTAATGGAACATATTTTTTAATTAGGCTTAAAATAGCGATAAACAAACAAGTTGCTAAAACTAATAAATCAGCAACAACTAAAAATCCATAAGCTAATGGAAAAAACAGTAATGAAGCAACTGATAAAACTGAAATTATAAAATTCCTTATTCCAACTGCATAATAAAAACTATTTTTCATTGCATTTTTAGGAATTGTAAATGTAAAGATATTAAACCCTAAAACCTGCCTGTAAATCCAAAATTCAAAAAGGAAAAACAAAAAGTTAATAATAGCAGAAATTAGAATAAATAAAACTAGCCCTGTTGCCCCGCCACCTGTTGAGAACAAATCGGAATAAACCGAACTAAACATTGAAAGCAAAGCGTCACAAACAGCAACAGCAAAATAAGAAAGCATAATAAAAACAACAGCAATCTTATGAAGAATTCTGCTTTTTTGGCTTTCGCTATTATCATCTAAATTAATGTCAACATTAGTTACTTTCAACTATTTTTCCTCATCTCAATTATATTAAAAACTTCAGTTATTAAGCCAATATCTTCCTTTATTTTACCTTGCTTTATTTTACTATCAAGAGCATAGAGGTTGTCAACTATATTCTTTAGTTTTTTAACTGAAAAAACGGCAACCTGTTTTCTTAACATCTTAACAGCAAAAGGCTTAATTTGAAGCAAACTTGCTAATGTTTCATCACTTTCATTTTTGTTTATAGCAATAAAAAGGGCACGCCTATAATTATTATAAAGCGGACTAATTATGCTAAACGCATTTTTTTCTTTTTCATAAAGCGAAGTTACCGCTAAAACACATTCGTCATATTTGCCTTGCGCGATCTTTTCTTGAATCTCAAAAACCTGAAACTCAACATCTTTATTAACGAGCCTTTTTACGTCTTCTTCGCTAATTTCTCCGCTATTTTTAAAGGCAATTAATTTACTAACTTCAAGGTTAATTCTCGTTAAGTCACAAAGCGTAAAATTAATAAGCGTTTGTGTTGCCCTGTTTTCAATAGCAAGGCCACTTTATTTAACTTTTTCTTCAATTATTCTAGCCAACTTTTCTTCAGATAAATGTGAGCAATCAACAAAGCAAGCGCCATTAATATCACTTGCCGACAAGTTTTCAGGGTTAACAATAACTAAAACTGATGAAAATTCTTCTAACTTTGCGTGATTAGCAATAACTTTTAAAAGTTCGGCCGTGCTCTTACTCTGTTTTGTTACCTTTAAATCATTTAAAACAATCATCTTATAACTATCGCCAAAAGGATAAGCGCAAAGAGCCTCAAAAAGTTCATTTTCATTTAACTTTTGAGCGCTTAAATTAACCAAGTTTAAGTCAGAAAAACTAGGAACCAACTTCCTTTGTAATTCATTTAGCGCTAGTTGCCTTAAACAAGCGTCATTACCGCTTATAACAAAAACACTACTTATCTTATTCAATTGTTTTAAATCTAGTGCGTTCACGCTATTATTTTACCAAAATTTACCTATTTAATCAACCTTAAATTGATGGAATAATTAAATTGACTCCGAAAAGAGACAATAAAGTTACCAGCAAAACTAACAAAATTGTTAGTTTCGTTTTTCTTTTTAAGAAAACATATTGCGAAAGCAACGTTGCGCAAATCGCTAGAATAATAAATTGAAGCCAATTAAACGTTAAATTAGTTAAAAACTTGCTGTCAGCAACCGCCCTTGCAACAAAAATAATAAAGTCATAAAACAATTGGCTAAACCTTAAAATTAAGCCTATTGACGGAACAACAATTAAAACCAATAAACTTGCAACTAAAATCTCAAAGGCAAGGCTCGCAACCGGAACAATTATTAGGTTCGCTAAAATTGAA
>JAFZXQ010000010.1 GCA_017616705.1 Clostridia bacterium
TAAAACTTGAAGAAAAAGCGCCCGTTATTTTAACTAATGCTAACGCAGTTTCAAATAAAGCAACAATAATCAAAGCGATTAAAAAGAGCCTTGAAAATAAATTAAAAAAGCGCGCAGAAAAAAACATAAATAGCGCATTAAAAGTTTTAGTAATTGGCGTTCCAAATGTTGGCAAAAGCACTATTATTAACCTTTTAGCCGGAAGAAAAAAGGCTGTAACAGGCGATAAAGCAGGGGTAACAAAGGCAATTAGTTGGGTTAAAATTGCTGACGGAATTATTTTAATGGATTCCCCAGGAACGTTATGGCCAAATCTTGAAGATCAAGATGTTGCTAATAATCTTGCTTTTATTGGAAGTATTAGCGATAACGCCATTGATTTAAGCGAACTTGGTTTTAATTTAGTTAAACATTTAATTAAAATTGAGCCTCAAAAGCTGATTGATAGATACAATCTTAATTATTCTGCTAGCGAAATTGGTAAAGTTGAACCAATTGAAGTTTATGACCAAATCTGCCTTAACAGGAAATTTATTTTAAAGAAAAATGAGATTGATTACGAGCGCGCAGGTAGGGCAATTATTGACGATTTTAGAAGCGGAAGAATTGGAAGAATAACCTTAGAATGAAACCAGATTATGACTTATTAAAATTTGAAAAAGAGCAACAGGGTTTGGGCAATAAATTAATTGCCGGTGTTGACGAAGTTGGCCGTGGTCCTTTAGCAGGGCCTGTTTGTTGTTGTGCATGCATATTGAGCCTTAAAGAAGAAGATTTAATTGATGGCGTTTGGGATTCTAAAAAGTTATCTGCTAAAAAGCGAGATGAACTTTTTGATAAAATAAAAGAAAAGGCGATTAGTTATAAAATTGAGTTTGTTAGCGAAAAAGTTATTGACCAAATTAATATTTTAGAAGCAACAAAACTTTGCATGGCTAATGCTATAAATAACCTTGATGTTATGCCTGACGTAGTTTTGGTTGATGCAGTTACTAACCTTAAAACAAATGTTAAGCAAGTTCCCATAATTAAAGGAGATGCGCTTAGTTACACGATCGGTTGCGCCAGCATTTTAGCTAAGGTTGCAAGAGACAGATTAATGGACGAATTTGACAAAACCTACCCAGAATATGGTTTTAGCAAACACAAAGGCTATGGAACGAGCGCACATATTGAAGCGCTTAAAAAGTTTGGCGCAACACCAATTCATAGAAAAAGTTTTATTAAGCACTTTGTTGAGGTAAATAATGAATAACGTTAAAACGTGGGTTAGCGGTGAAGAGCAAGCAAAAAACTATCTTTTAGAAGATGGTTTTATTGTTTTGGCGCAAAATTATAAAAATGAGCTTGGTGAAATTGATATTATTGCTATTGACCCAATCAAAAGGCAAGAAACTAAACTAAAAGAAAGATTAGATAATAATGAGATTAACGAAAAAGTTTATAAAAGATTTTTAGCCCAACTTGAAAATACTTTGGTTTTTGTTGAAGTTAAAACGAGAGAAACTAACTTTCTTGGTGACGCGCTTTATGCTGTTGATATGAATAAACAGAGAAAAATAAGTCAAACAGCTAATGCTTTTTTAAAACTAAATAAAAAGTATAAAGGCTATCCAGCGCGTTATGACGTTATTGGGATAACAAAGGGCAAATTAACCCACGTTGAAAATGCTTTTAACGATTTTTATAATTAATTTTCAAATGGGTATTGACTAGGCGGGTTTTGTGATATATAATCTTCGTCGTAAGGAGAAAAAATATGGAAGATATTTGTTATACTGATACCCGTTTTGTTAATGGTTCAAGGAAATTAGTTTGGCAAGGTTATTTTGAAGATCACAATAGATCTTTTACTTTGACAAACAATAACATGGTTAGTAAAGAATTTAACCATGAAATCAAAGATGGCAAAGTTTTATATAGCGTTCTTGAGAATTGCTTTGTTGATGGTTTTGTTATTGGGCTTCACGAAAATGATAAAATCTTAAGGCTTGATGCTTATAACTATAACTTTGATAAAATTGCTTCAGGCGAATTTAAAGGCAGAATTGGTGATGAAGTTGCTTTTAAAAGGTTTGTTAGCTTAAACAGAGTTAATGAAAATGATGAAGAACTTGCTAGATAGTTTGAGGTAATTATGGGCAGAGTTTATATTGAAGATTTAATTTGTGAAGGTGAAAAGAAATTAGCCAAAGTTGTTGACGAAAACAACAATGATAATTTTTTACTTGTTAATGGTTATAGAATAAAGCATTTTGATTGTGGGTACGATAGAAATGGCCGCTTATTTAAATACGAACTATATAACTTGTTTAATGGTGGCTTTATAATTTCTAAAATTATTGAAACAAAAACTACTTTAAGAAATGAAGATAATGTTGTTTCAAAAGCCGTTAGCGTTGAAATTGTTGAGATCGCTGCTTATAATTATATGTTTGATAAAATTGCGTCAACAGAAGATTGTAGTGGCATTTTACCACAACTAACTAGTAACGAAGCATTTTCAAAATTTGTTAAAGATAACTCTTTAAACAAAGAAAACGAAGAAATTAGCAAATAATAAGATTATTTTTAGTAAAACACTTGCAAAAGTGTTTTTTTTATGTTATTATAGCCGAGGTAAAAGAAGTGGTCCTCTGCGTTAGAGCTTGCAAGAACACTTTTCATACAATTTTTTAAGGAGGCAAAAAATGGCAAATATCATTGATGCAATTGAAAAAGAAGGTATGCGCGCTGATATTCCTGAATTCAAAATTGGTGATACGGTTAAAGTTTATGCTAAAATCGTTGAAGGCAATAAGGAAAGAATTCAAGGATTTGAGGGTGTTGTTATAGCTCGTAAAAATGGTGCAATTCGCGAAACTTTTACAGTTAGAAGAGTTTCATTTGGCGTTGGAGTTGAAAAAACATATCCACTTCATTCTCCAAAAATTGATCACATTGAAATCGTTAAGAAAGGCGATGTTAGAAGAGCGAAACTTTATTATCTTCGTGATAGAAGCGGAAAATCTGCTAAAATCAAAGAAAAGAAATAACATAAATAGTTTAGCAAGGCGTTATGCCTTGCTTTTTTATTGACTTAAATAAACTTTTAGGGTATTATAAAATTATGATAATTTTAGGCATTGACCCAGGCTATGCAATAGTTGGCTGGGGCGTCATTGAAAAACTTAATAATGGTAAATGCAAAGTTATTGATTATGGCGCAATTTTAACTGATAAAGACCTTCCTTTACCAGAAAGGCTTGTTGCTATTGATAATTCAATGGAAAAGCTTATTGACCATTTTAAGCCTAGTGATCTTGCAATTGAGGAATTATTTTTTAACACCAACACGACAACTGCAATTAAAGTTGCTGAAGCGCGCGGAGTTGTTATAACAAAGGCGCAAAAGATGGGAGTTAAAATTTATGAATATACCCCTTTGCAAATAAAGCAAGGTTTAACTGGTTATGGTAGGGCAGAAAAGAGCCAAATTCAGTTTATGACAAAAACGCTTTTGGGCTTATCTAAAGTTCCAAAGCCTGATGATACTGCTGATGCGCTGGCAGTTGCGTTAACTCATGCGCAAACAAATAACACAATAAAATCAAATCTTTTGATTTAAGGAGAAATATGATTTATTCAGTTAAAGGCAAAGTTAGTTATGGGGGCGAGAACCTACTTATCGTTGACTCAGGGTCAGTTAGTTTTGAGGTTATTGCTTCAAGCCAAACAGTTGCAAAATTAGTTAATGTTGGTGATGAGGTTTCAGTTTTAACTTATCTTCAAGTTAAAGAAGATGGCATGGCTCTTTTTGGCTTTGCTGATAAAGAAGAAAAAGCGATTTTCTTAGAGCTTATTAACGTTTCAGGAATTGGGCCAAAGATGGCTATTTCAATTTTATCTAGCATTGATCCAGCAGCGCTAATTTCAGCAATTAATAGCTGTAATGTTAAACTTCTATCTGGCGTTAAGGGGTTAGGAAAGAAAACTGCTGAAAGAATTTGCCTTGAGCTTAAAGATAAAATTGGTTCATCAAGCGAAGATAATAGCGCAATTTTATTCTCTAAAACTCAATTAAATTCAGAAGCTGATGATGCAATAAGCGTTTTAATTAGCCTTGGTTACACAAAGGCTGATGCAACTAAAGCGGTTGAAAGTTGCTTAAAAACCAATCCTAATTTTAAAGCCGAAGAACTTATTAGCGGTGCGCTTAAAATTATAGGGAGAAACTAATGGATTTTGAAGATGATTTTTTAAAGAGCAGTAAGCCTAAAGATGAAGATGACGAGCGCTTTGTGACTCCTGTTAAAACTGATGACGACATTGACGTTGAAAACATTTTAAGACCAAAAACAATGGCTGAATATGTTGGTCAAAACAAGGTTAAAGAAAACCTTGAAGTTTTCATTAAGGCCGCAAAAATGAGGGGTGAAAACCTTGACCACGTTTTGCTTTATGGCCCTCCAGGGTTAGGTAAAACAACGCTTAGCCATATTATTGCGAACGAACTTGGCGTTTCATTAAAATTAACAAGTGGCCCTGCTATTGAAAAGGCAGGCGATCTTGCTGCTATATTAACAAACTTAAGTGAAAATGATGTTTTGTTTATTGATGAAATTCATAGGCTTAACCATAACGTTGAAGAAATACTTTATCCAGCAATGGAAGATTTTGCTCTTGATTTTGTAACAGGAAAAGGCCCAAGTGCAAGGAGCATAAGAATGGCGCTTCCTAAGTTTACTCTTATTGGCGCAACAACAAAGGCAGGCCTACTTACCGGTCCGCTTAGAGATAGGTTTGGCGTTATTTGTAGGCTTGAATTATATTCAACAAGCGAGTTAGCGCAAATAATTAAGAGATCAGCAAAACTCTTAAACATTGAAATTGATGACACTTCGGCTTGTGAAATTGCGTCACGAAGCAGAGGAACGCCAAGAATTGCTAACCGCTTTTTAAAACGTGTTAGAGATTTCGCTGACGTTTTTGCAAACGGTAAAATTGATATTAATGTTACTCGTCATGCGCTTGAAAAGTTACAGGTTGATGAACTTGGCCTTGACTTTGTTGATAAGCGAATTTTGCTTACAATTATTGAAAAGTTTAAAGGTGGCCCTGTAGGGCTTGATACTTTAAGTGCTTCAACCGGTGAAGAGCAGGGAACAATTGAAGATGTTTATGAACCTTATTTATTGCAACTTGGTTTTATTTCAAGAACTCCTAGGGGAAGGGTTGCATTAATGCCTGCTTATGAGCATTTGGGGATAAAATATGAAAACTAGTGATTTTGATTATTATCTTCCTGAAGAATTAATTGCCCAAACTCCAATTGAGCCAAGAGATCATTCACGCCTTTTAGTTTATAATCGAAAAACAAAAGAGATTGCTCACAAGCATTTTTATGATTTAGCTGATATCTTAACTGCTAATGATGTTTTGGTTATTAACAACACGCGCGTTATTCCAGCTAGGGTTTATGGCCATAAAACTGAAACAGGCGCTAAGGTTGAAGTTTTGCTTTTAAAGAGAATTGACTTGGCAACTTTTGAATGCTTACTAAAGCCAGCCAAAAGATTTAAAGTTGGTTCAACTATTATTTTTAGCGAAAACCTGACCGGAACAATTATTGATGATGCTGATGAAATTGGCGGAAGAATAATTCAATTTAATGTTAAGAAGGGTTCTTTTGAAGAAGAATTAGATAAATTGGGTGAAATGCCTCTTCCTCCATATATTCACAAAAAACTTGAAGATAAAGAGAGATATCAAACGGTTTACGCTAAAATTAAGGGAAGTTCCGCTGCCCCAACAGCTGGCCTTCACTTTACTCCTGAACTTATGGATAAATTGAAGAAAAAGGGAGTGACTTTTGTTAGCGTAACCCTTAATGTTGGGCTAGGAACTTTCAGGCCGGTAACTGAAGAAACGATTGAAAATCACCATATGCATAGCGAAGAGATTGAGATTTCAAAAGAGGCAGCAGATATTTTAAATGCGGCAAAAAAAGCCGGAAAACGTATTATAGCCGTTGGAACGACCTCAGTTAGAACGCTTGAAAGTGCTAGTGATGAAAATGGCGTTTTAAGCCCATGTAAGAAGGAAACAAACATTTTTATTTACCCTGGGGTTAAATTTAAGTTTGTTGACGCAATTATAACTAATTTTCATCTTCCTAAATCAACGCTAATTATGTTAGTTAGTGCGTTTAGCACTAGGGAAGAAACCTTAAATATATATAACACTGCCGTTAAAGAGAAATATAGATTTTTCAGTTTTGGCGACAGCATGTTAATTGAGTAAATTATGAGTGAATTTGAATTTAAAGTAAAAACTAAATCAAGCGAATGCTTTGCCAGAATTGGCGAGTTAAAAACACCTCACGGGATTATTGAAACACCTGTTTTTATGCCTGTTGGAACTCAGGCAACGGTTAAAGCCGTTGAACAAAGAGAATTGGTTAGTGAAGTTAAAGCGCAGATCATTTTATCTAATACATATCATCTTTA
>JAFZXQ010000056.1 GCA_017616705.1 Clostridia bacterium
GCGTTAATGCGTCAAGATGCCTTAAATTTGTTATTATTAAAGCATTTGTTATATTGTCTTTAAGCGTTAATTCATAAATTTTTTGTTTTAAGTTGTTAACGCTTTTTTCATCTTTAGTTGAAATATATAAATCTTCCTTTTGAATAGGGGTTTTTGTTAAGTCAGTTTTGTTTCCAACAATGATTCGGTTAGTTTTGTCAGTAAGTTTTAAAATTTCTTCGTCTTCTTTTGATTGTTTTTTGCTTGCATCAACTAAAACTATAACTAAATCAGCTGATTTAATTTTGTCTTTTGCTTTATCAATTCCAATTTTTTCAATAATATCAGTTGTTTTTCTAATTCCGGCAGTGTCAATAATATTAAATTTAACACCATTAATTAAAATTGTTTCTTCGATAGTGTCACGAGTTGTTCCGGCGATATTAGTAACAATGGCTTTATCGCTTGCGCTTAAGGCGTTAAGAAGACTGCTTTTGCCAACATTTGGCTCACCTAGAATTAAAAGATTAACGCCTTCTTTAATTTTTCTTCCGGTTGAACTTGTTTTAATAAGTTCATTTATTTTTTCTTCAATTTCAATAATTTTTTGTTTTGTTTTGTTTCTCGTTATATATTCAATATCTTCTTCAGGATAATCAAAACTAACTTCAATATCGCTTAAAAGATCAGTTAGTTCTTTTTGGCAAGAAATTGCAAGTTTTCCAAGCGCGCCAGAAAGTAGGGAATAGCCCGCCCTGATTTCAGCTTCGCTTTCGGCCTCAATCATGTTCATCATTCCTTCGGCTTTTTCAAGATTAAGTTTGCCGTTAATGAAGGCTCTTTTTGAAAACTCACCATTTTGCGCCAAAACAGCGCCAGCGTTAATGCAGGCATCAACAATTCCTTCAGCAATTTTAATTCCGCCGTGGCATTGAAATTCAACGAGATTTTCACCGGTAAAACTAAAAGGCGCAACAAAAACAACGCATAAGATTTGCTCATTAAAATTTTTAGCACAAAAAGTTCCAAGTTCCATTTTTCTTGGTTCAAAAGAACTTGGTTTTTTGCCCTTAAAACTTGTAAAAAGTTTATCGGCAATCTTAATTGCGCTTGGTCCGCTAAGCCTAACAACACCGATCGCGCCAACGCCTAGTGGGGAAGACAAAGCAACAATTGTTTGATTTTCGCCCTTTAAATTTTTCATAATAATTATTATACTATAAAAAAAGTAAATTGCAAGGGTTTTAAAATTTTTATAATATGCCTTGAAATATTGACAAAATTTTACAGAATTTTTATAATTAAAGAAAAAGGAGGATTGTTTTATGGCAGAGCATAAAGAAGGTGCTTGGGGTTCAGTTTTAGATTGGCTTGGCGGAATTGCTGCATTTTTAACTCTTGTTGTTTTTGCAGTTTTAGCAATTAACGCACATTGGGATTTCTTAGGAGATGGAGTTATTTACAACATTTTAGTTGTTGTTAAAACTTGGGCGCCACTAACAGTTGTTGCAATAACTGCGCTTGAATTCTGTAGCGGTAAATCTGTTTTATTTAAAATTATATTTGTTCTTATTGGAGCAATTGTTGTTGTTTCTATGTTTTTCCCTGAAACCTGGGAAAAGGTTATCGGAATCATAACTGAATAAAATTTAAATTAAAAATAAAAAACCTATAGCGTTTGCTATAGGTTTTTTTTATTAATCATTATCGGCTCTTGCTTCTAAAACTTCTTCTTGAATAGGGGAAGTTTCTTTTCTTGCTTCATTCTTTTCTTTGAATTTGTTAGAAGGATTAACGAGCTTTATAACAACATATCTGTTTGGCTCGCTTCCTTCGCTTTCGCTAGTAACGCGCGTTTCATTAGATAATGCGTTATGAATAATTCTTCTTTCATAACTTGTCATTGGCTCAAGTTTAACATTTTTGCCTTCTCTTATTGCTCTTGAAGCCATCTTTTTAGCAAGGCTAACTAACGTTGCTTCACGGCGAGATTTATAATTATTGCTGTCAACAATAATTCTTGTTAATTCGTCATGAGCTTTGCCTTTGTTATAAATGTTATTTAAAACTGTTGAAATTGCTTCAAGGCAGTCGCCATGTTTTCCAATAGCAATTGCTGCGTCAGGGCCGGTTAGGTCAATTAAAATTCCGTTTTCAGTTTCTTCAGCATAAACGTTAAGTTTAAGCCCCATTTTTTCAACAAGTTGTTTAGCAAGCGCTGAAACTTGTTCTTCAACTTCACTTGTTTGGTTTAAAGTTAATCTAACTCTTGCCTTGTTAAAAAGGCCAGCTTCTTCAAGAATTCTAATTTTAACTTGATCTCTTGTTAATCTGTTTTCACTTCCATCGCTTAGTTTATAAAGCCCGAGTTCTATGGCTTGGTCGATGGTTTTTCCTTCTGTTTCAATTGATTTCATATGTTTACCTCTTATCTTTCTATTTTATCTAAATATTCAATAACTTCCAACTGTTTTTTATGCGTTAATTTATCAACTATTAAATTAATTAGATAACTCATTCCAATACCAATCAAGCTTTGAGCAACGATATAAATTCCGAATGCTGATGAGCTTGTTAAAACAAATATAATCATAACTGCTGGTAAAGCAAATTTCATAACTTTCATAGCAGTTGATGTTTGAGCGGCTTGGTTATTTTGCGTTGGAGCGTTAGACTTAATAAATTGATTAGTTTTTTGTTTAGGCTCTTTTTTGCGTTTTAAGCTGTTTGATCTTTCGTTAACCCAAGATGAAAGGAAGGTAACTCCTCCAGCCAAAACAACTAAGATATAATAGCCGTTCCAGCCATTAAGGCTTGAAGAAATTGTTGATCTAACTTCGTTATAATCGCTTTCTTTTATTTCTTTAACATATTCAACGTAAGAATCTTTAACCCCGCTGTTAAATAAACCGCCAGCGTTGTTAGCAAGTTTTGTTAAGTCACTATAGGTTGGAAGGGGATCAGTGTGCCCGTCTAAAACCCAAATGTTTTTGATCCAGAGCCAACTATCTTTAACTTCGTTCCATTTTTCCATAACGGCAGTTTTAACTGATTCGTCTTGCTTAGCCGTTGCAATTTCTGCTTTCATTGCTTCATTTCCTGAATAATCAGCGCTGCTATCATAACCAATGTTTCTATCTTCTAAAACTTTTTCATAAGCGTTA
>JAFZXQ010000057.1 GCA_017616705.1 Clostridia bacterium
CCATGGCGACCTTCTTAGCAGAATGATTAATGATATTGACCTCGTTTGCGATGGTTTCCTTGAATCAATTGCTAGTATAATTAGCGGAATTTTTACTATTGTTGGAACAATTATTGCCATGTTTATTTTAAACGTTAAGATGGCAACATTAATTTTAGTTTTAACTCCAATGAGCATTTTTATTGCCGCTTATATTGTTAAAAAGAGTAAAAAATTCTTTAAGATGCAAGTTCAAACTGAAGGCGAAATTAGCGGATACATTGAAGAATATATTGGCAATGAAAGAGTTGTTAAAGCCTTTTCTTATGAAGAAAATAGCAAAAATAATTTTGAAAAAATCAACGATAAACTTTGCCAAGTTGGTAAGAAAAGTCAATTTTATGGCAACTTAACCAACCCAGCAACAAGGTTTGTTAACGGAATAGTTTATGCGCTTGTTGGGCTTGTTGGCGCGCTCTTAATCTTAAACGGAGAGCCAGCATTTACCATAGGAACAATAACGAGTTTTCTTGCTTATGCTAACACTTTTGGTAAGCCATTTAATGAAATTAGCAGTGAGATTAGCGATATTGTTACTGCCTTTGCTGCATCAGCCAGAGTTTTTAAGGTTTTAGATAGTGAAGACGAAATAAGTGATGCTGATTTGCCAGAACTTCAGGAATTTTCTAGCGAAATCAACATTAAAGACGTTAAGTTTAGTTATAACGACAGAACAAAACTTATTGAAAACTTTAACCTAAAAGTTAACCCAGGAGAGAAAATTGCTATTGTTGGGCCAACGGGTTGCGGAAAAACAACATTAATTAACCTTTTGATGCGCTTTTATGACGTAAAAGGCGGTTCAATTGAGGTTGCGGGAAAAGATATTAGAACGATAACTAGAAAGAGCTTAAGAAGTAAGTTTGGAATGGTTTTACAAGATACTTGGCTTTTTGAAGATACGGTTAGAAATAATATCGCTTATGGAAACCCTAACATTGATCTTAGCGAGGTTATTGAGGCTGCAAAATTAGCGGGAATTCATGATTTCATTATGAAACTAGCAAATGGTTATGACACGATTATTTCCGAAGGCGGCTCTAATATTAGTCAAGGCGAAAAACAACTTCTTTGCCTTGCTAGAATTATTTTAATTAAACCGCCAATGTTAATTCTAGATGAAGCAACAAGCAATATTGACACGCGAACTGAAATTAAGATTCAACACGTTTTTGACAGCATAATGAAAGGGCGAACAACATTTATTGTTGCTCACAGGCTTTCAACAATAACGAGTGCTGATAAAATTTTGGTTATGAATAAAGGCAACATTATTGAGCAGGGAACTCATAAAGAGTTGCTTAAGAAGAAAGGCTTTTATTATAACCTTTATAACTCACAATTTAGTGAAAAAACAGCCACCGAATAATCGGTGGTTTTTTGTTTCAAAAATTTTTAATTTTTCATTAAATGGTATGTGATCAACTCAATTTTAATTGTTTTAGCATTTAGCCTTGACACTTTTAGTTTTGGAATTAGTTCAGGAGCAGATAAAAAGTTTATTAGCCTTTTTCAAGTTGTTTATTTTTCAATTCTTTCTTTTCCGCTCTTTTTAATTCCCATTCTTTTATCGCGGAGCCTTTCAACTATTTTAAACGAAAAAATTTGTTTTTTGGTTAACGGATTAGTTCTTCTTTTTATCTCATTTTATTACTTTGGGAAGTTTATTAAGAATAAAATAGTTAAAAATCGTCAAAATTTAGCCCTTAAAGGCGAAATTGATAAAAATGATGAGGAAAATCTCACAGAAAAAGTTAAAATGTCGCCAGTGCCCCATAAACTTCTTTTTATAAATATCATACCAATGAACCTTGATGCAATGTTTTCAAATTTTTTTATTGGCTTTTCTTTTGGAAATGTTTTTTTCGTTAGCCTTTGTTTTATTGTTTTTACTTTTTTGGCGCTCTATTTAGGTAACAGGTTAGCAGGATTTATTAGTTCTCACATTAAGATTGATTTTAGTTTTATTTCGGCGCTTTTGTTTTTAGCGCTTGCTCTTGAAAAAATGATATAAAAAACCCCAACGGGTTGTTGGGGAGTTGCGGATTAATCACATCTAGTTTTGTTTCCGCAGTTTCTGATTGACTCACTTTTTTTATTGTGGCAATCTTTCATCTTTCTGTTTTTCATAGTTTCTCCTTTACGTTTCCTTATCTAGTTTGTGACGAAAATTTTTAGATTATTCTTAGAAGATGAAAGTAAAGATAATTATTGCAATTGAAAGAAGGGTTAAATAAATTCCAAAGCCTATCCAACTTTTGTTTTTAATGATGTTTCTAATTAAATTAATCGAAAAAAGAGAAGAAACAAAGGCAACTATTGCGCCAACTAGGGCCGGCAAAAAGTCAATTTGAGGAAGGGTAAAATCAAGGCTAATTATTTCATAAACAAGGCTAGCTAAAATTACGGGAATTGAAAGAATAAAAGAATAATCAAGCGCGCTTTCTTTCTCTATTCCTAAGATGAGAGCAGTGTTAACCGTTGTTGCGCTTCGGCTGATTCCAGGAAGGCAGGCAAAGCCCTGTAAAAAACCAATCGTTAAAGCCGAACCTTTTTTAATTTTAGCAAGATTGTTAGAATTGTTTATTTTTCTTTTATTAAACATGTCCCCAACAAAAATTATGGTTGCGCTAAAAAGAAAGCCAAAACCCAAAAATGAGGCAGTAAACATTTCGCTCGCAAGCGCTTTTATTAAAACAACAACAAGGCAAGTTGGGATCATTGAGAGAATTAAAAGTAAGATAACTCGTTTTTCTTTTCCAAAAAGAATTTCGGCTATCTTTTTTCTGTAAATTAAAACAACGCTAAGAAGGGTTGCCAGGTGAAGTAAAATATTAAAAAACTCATTATTTTGGTTGATGTTAAAAAGCGATTCAAAAATTAAAAGGTGGCCACTAGAAGAAATTGGTAAAAACTCACATAGCCCCTGAACAAGCCCTAAAATTATAGCAATAATTATTGTCATAAAAACCTCTTTAAATGTTTATGCAAAGGGAAAGGTTTTCTTTACAAAAAACAAAAAGTTTAGTATAATCAGAACAAGGAGAAAATTATGGAATTAGGTGTTGTTGGGCTTCCAAATGTTGGTAAAAGCACTCTTTTTAACGCAATAACAAAAGCAGGGGCTGAAAGCGCAAACTATCCGTTTTGTACTATTGAGCCAAATGTTGGTGTTGTTAGCGTTCCTGATGAAAGACTTCAAGTTTTAGGCAAACTTTATAACACTCAAAAAATAACGCCAGCGATTTTAAAGTTTGTTGATATCGCCGGTCTCGTTAAAGGCGCAAGCCGCGGCGAAGGGCTAGGCAACAGGTTTCTTGCTTCAATAAGAGAATGTGAGGCCATTGTTCACGTTGTTAGGTGTTTTAAAGACGCTAACATAACTCACGTTAGCGGCGAAATTAACCCAATAGCCGACATTGAAACAATTAACCTTGAATTAACCTTAGCCGATCTTGAAACGGCAACTCACGCCCTTGAAAAAGCGGCAAAAAAGGTTAAAGCAGGCGATAAAGAGGGCAAGTTTGAATATGAAACCATAGCAAAGGTTGTTGACTGCTTAAATGCCGGAAAAATGGCAAAAACGCTAAAACTTAGCGAAGAAGAAATTAAAGTTGTTAATAATTTGTTTTTAATAACAATGAAGCCAACAATTTATGCTTGCAATATTAGCGAAAGCGACCTTGGAAAAGACGAAGACAGCCTTGAATTTATCCCTGAGATAAAAAAATTAGCCGAGGCCGAAGGAAGTAAGGTTTTAGTTATTTCAGCAAAAGTTGAACAAGAGCTAACCGAGCTTGACGAAGATGAAAGAGCAATGTTTTTGCTTGACCTTGGGTTAAAAGAAAGCGGGCTTAACAGGATTATAAAACTTGGATATGAATTATTAGGTCAAATCAGCTTTTTAACAGCAGGTGAAAAAGAAGTTAGAGCCTGGACGATTTTAAAGGGAACAAAAGCCCCACAGGCAGCTGGTAAAATTCATACGGATTTTGAAAAAGGCTTTATTAAGGCTGAAGTTGCTAATTTTAGTGATATTGTTGAATATGGCGGATATAACGGCGCAAAGGAACACGGCAAAGTTAGGGTTGAAGGCAAAGACTATGTTGTTTGTGACGGCGACGTTATACTCTTTAAATTTAACGTTTAAAATATTTTTAGATAAAAAAAGACGGCTAAACGCCGTCTTTAATTTTTAAACGATTTCTGCTTCTCTTATTGTGTTGAATAGTCCGCTTGTTGTGCTTCTAACAAGCATTGGGCTTCCATTATAAACCTTATTTTGATTTGCTGATGGGGTAAGGCTTAAGCACATAACGTTAAGCCTTGGCGCAGTTTCATCAATAGCAAATGCAAGGCTATAATATTCAAGCATTTTATGGTTGCCACCAACATTGACGATTTGTTGTTGTTTTTCTTCAAAAATAACCTCAATAACGATATGCTCAAACTTAATTAAGTTAAGAGTAACCTCGCCATAAGTTTGGCTTATATCTTGGGTTGGCTCTTCGGTTAGATTTCCGCCCTGAATAAGCCTATTTGCAATTGTCATGGTTGTTATATTTTCTAATTCACTGCAAAGTTTTTCATAAAGTTTGTTATTGCTTTCGCTTGTTAACTGAGTGCTAGTTGTTGAATGATTATAAATATAAAAGGCAAGGGGTTTTGTTTGGTTAAGTTTAGTGTCTGTTTTTATAAAGCCCAAAACAAAACTTGTTATTGCAATAACTGTCAAAATGCATAATGAAAGAATTCCGAATTTTTTGTATGTCATAAGTTTTTCCTTTGTTTAATTATAAACAATTAGTTAAAAAGGTGTCAATTAATTTGGCAGCAAAAAAGGAGCAAAATGCTCCTTTTATTCAGCGTCTTTTTTAGTTTTTTCCGTTTTCTTTTTAGCAGGTTTTTCTTCGGCCTTATTATCGCTTGTTTCTTTTGTTTGTTCGTTAGCCTTTATTTCGTTAATTTTAATTTGATCTTCTTCTTCAATTTTAATGTTTGTTGGCCTGTTTTTAGGAACGGTTTTAGCCTTTTTTCTTTCTTCAGCTTTTTCTAAAAGTTCGTCAAGCGTTTTATCTTCTTTAACTTCTTCTTCAGGCCTTTATTCAGTTTTTGGTGCTGATTTACTATCTATAAAGGCAATAACTTCTTCTTTTGTTTTACCCTCAATGATCATATTAATTTCATCACTATAGATAGTTTCTTTTTCTAGAAGAACGCTAACCATTGTTTCAATTTCTGGCTTATGTTTTGAAAGAATTTCCTCAGCCTTTTTAGCGCAACTATCCATAATCTTTTTAATTTCGGCGTCAATCAAAGCGGCATCCTGCTCGTTATAATTAACTCTTTCTTGATAATCTCTGCCTAAGA
>JAFZXQ010000058.1 GCA_017616705.1 Clostridia bacterium
AACTGATGATTCAAGTTTATTTGAAATAATTTGAGATGATAACATAAACAAAACATAAATTAAAACCAACAACAGCCCAACAATAACTAACCCTTTAGCATTATTATAACTAGCAACGCTAACGTTTGAAATAATGTTTGCAATAGGAATAACTACGCTAGCAAGAGATAAATGCGCAATTATTGAAAAAAGAACTTGCCAAAATAGCAAGAATTTATTTGGGCTGGCCGTTTTAAAATAAAGTCGCAAGTTTTTCACAATATAATAATTGTCACCAAATTAATAATTAAACTTTTAAAAAGTTTAAAATTAAGGCCAAAATTTCCTTCTACTAGACATTTTTTTGCAAATATGTTATAATAAACTGAGGAGAGGGGTTATGGATTATACACCTTTTAAATATGGAAGACGTAAAGATGGCTTAAAATATAACTGGGAAGAAATAGAATCTTATAAGTTTACAAATAAGCCGGTAATCTTTATTTTTGGCGGAAATCTTACAACGACAACTCGTGAGGCTAATGGTTATATTAAACTTGTTGGAAGTTCTTTAGAGTCATATAGGGCAAAAGAAGTTGATATTATTGCCGCTAGTTATGAAGGTGAGATTGCTGAAAGAAGAGGGAATGAAATAGCGTTAAGTCAACGTGCAATTTTTAACGCTCATAACTTTTTTGATAAAACAATTCGCCCAGCGCTTGATAAAATTACTTCAATTTCAGAAATGGAAAACTTTTTAAGCCGAATGATATTTGTTGGTCATAGCGCAGGAGCCATTGTTATTAATCAAATAATGGACTCAATGAACAATTATTTCCTTTACAGGGTTAAAGATAATCAACAAATGGCAGATTATTTAATGAGTGATGTTCAATGTTTTTGTTATGCGCCAGGAGCTCCAATAAAACAAAATGTTACTGCTTTTTATGCAACTCCATTTTTTGATAGAGAAAGTGCTTGGAAGAAATTATTAATTTCTGTTCAAGGTGATATTAAAGGCGAATATCCTGAAAACTTTACTGAAAACTTTGATCCTATGAAACCAATTGGATACACTAATAACGCGCTTAAAGAACATAATTTTGTTGCGGTTAGAAAAGGTAATTCTTTCATTTTAATAACAGGCAAATTAAGCGATAAAAATGATCATAGTATTTCTTGTTTAAGAAATTCGCAATCAGAATATAGTGCGTTTGTTTCAGATTGTTGCGAAGGCGTTTTAAAGAAGTTCGTTGAAAACGGACAAAGCGACTTTAAATATTCATCATTTCATGATGAGTTTTATAAGATAAAAGAATATTCCGAAAGAGAAGCACAAAAAGCTAGCATAGGAAACGAACTAGCGTTAAATAAAAAAGAAGAATAGCCTTTAAGGCTATTTTTTATTGAGTAAGAATTCAATCATTTGCCTTAATACTTTAGAATTAGTATAATCAAGTAAAGAGGATAATAGTATGTGGGCAGAACAAGAAACAAATGAAGTTCTTTACGCATTAAACACAACAGAAGACGGATTAACAGATGAAGAAGTAAAAAAACGCCAAGAAGAATATGGTAAAAATGTTTTACCAAAAGCGAAAAGGGCAAGTGTTTTAAAATTAATCTTTAATCAATTTAAATCAGCCATTATGCTCATTTTATTTATTGCAATAGGTTTATCTTTAGCAATAGGTGAGTATTCCAATGTTATATTCATAGGGGCTGTTATTGTAATTAATGTTATTTTGGGATTTATTCAAGAATTTACTGCTCAACGCAGTTCTGAGAAACTTCAAGAGCAATTAAATATTAAAATTGAAGTTATTAGGAATAAAGAAATTGTTCTTTTAAACTCAGAAGATCTTGTTGTTGGCGATATTGTTTTACTTGAATCAGGAAATAAAATACCAGCAGATATTAGGCTTATAGAAACAACAAATTTTAAAGTTGATGAATCAATTTTATCAGGTGAGTCAGAAGGCAGAGAAAAGAATTGTGAAAAGGGCAAAGCCTGTTCTAACATAATTGACTGCACAAATATGGTTTATGCTGGAACTGCTGTTTTAAGCGGTAGGGCAAAAGGGGTTGTTGTTGAAACGGGTATTAATACTGAATTTGGGAAAATTTCAAACAAAGTAATTAATATGAAAGAAGCACCATCGCCTCTTGTTATAAGGATAAATAAATTTGTTAAACAAATAAGTTTGTTCTTTGCCGTTTTGGTTTTATTTTTGTCAATCGTTTTATATGTTAAAGGTTATCACATAACTGATATAATGTTTTCGGTTATTGCATTAACCGTGTCCGCTATTCCGGAAGGTTTGTCAACAGCGGTAACAATTTCACTATCTCTTTCGTCAAATCGTATGGCAAAGAAAAATGTTATTGTTAAAAACTTAAATTCTGTTGAGAGTCTTGGAAGTTGTACCGTTATTGCAAGTGATAAAACAGGAACACTAACGGTAAACGAACAAACAGCAAAGATGATCGTTTTGCCTGACAACGCTAAACTTAGAGTAACAGGGGAAGGTTATAGTGTTGTTGGAAGTGTTGAAGTAAGTCATAAAAATGTTAACCAGCAAAATCAAGTAGATTTAATTGCAACGTTAGGGTTTTTAAACAATGAAGCGCAGGTTAAATATCAACAAGAACAATATAGTTTTATTGGGGATTCTATTGATATTGCTTTTAAAGTTTTAGGGATTAAAAATGGAGTTCAAACTGATGAAATAAAAGTGGCTTCAAAAATTCCTTATGAGTCAGAAAATAGATATTCTGCACTAGAATATTTGCAAAACGATAAAAGGTTTGTAACCATAAAAGGGTCACCAGAAACAGTTATAGAACACTGCCAGTTTATGCAAAAAGATGGTGAAACACAGCCAATAGACAAAAAACTTATACTTTCACAAAACGAAAAACTTGCTAGTGATGGTTATAGGGTTATAGCGATTGCTTATGGCGAGCAGAAGAAAGCGCTTACTGATAATATTAACGGAATTGAAGATTTAACGATGTTGGGCTTAGTTGCGTTTATTGATCCCGCACGTGAAGAAACGTATGATGCAGTTAAATCTTGCCAGGAATCGGGCGTTAAAGTTTATATGATAACCGGCGATCATCCACTTACCGCTTATAGTATTGGTAAAGATTTAAATATTGTTAAAGATAAATCACAAGTAACTACTGGCGAGCAAATAGATGAAATGATGAAAAGAGGGCAGGCAGCCTTTGATTTATTTATAAAGAGCGTTAGAATTTGCGCCAGAGTTACCCCGCTACAAAAACTTGCAATAGTTGAATCTTTAAAACGCCAAGGTGAATTTGTTGCCGTTACTGGTGATGGAATAAATGATACTTTAGCAATAAAGCAAGCAAACATTGGTATTGCTGTTGGTAGCGGGTCAGACATTGCTAAAGAAGCCAGCGATATGATTATCACAGATGATAAATTTTCTAGCATTGTTTCTGGGATAAATGAAGGGCGAATGGCTTATGGTAATATAAGAAACGTTATTTATTTATTACTTTCAACTGGTTTTTGTGAAATTATTTTATATTGTCTTTCTATAATTTTTGGCTTGCAGTTCCCATTAACAGCAATTCAATTCTTATGGCTAAATTTAATAACTAATGGAATCCAAAGTAATGCATTTGCATTTGAAAAACCAATTGATCATATTTCTAATAAAAGAATTAAGAAAACAAATGAGAACATATTTAATAAACTTTTAATATCTGAAATTCTTATATCTGGAATTTTCATAGGAATATCTGTTTTTGTTGTTTACTTTATTTTAAGTAAAACATCAATGAATTTAGCCTCTATAAGGGCGATAATTGTTACCTTAATGGTTTTCTTTGAAGATATACAGGTTATAAACTGTAGGAACGAATATTTGTCATTATTTAAGGTTCCGTTAAAAAACAACTGGATATTAGTTTCAACAATAATTTTATCAATTGTCCTTCAATGTGTATTTGTTATGGTTGCGCCAATAAGAGATTTCCTTAATATGGGAGAAATTAGTAATTACTTATTGCCAATACTTTTAGCCGCATCATTAAGCATAATTGTTGTTATGGAACTTTTCAAAGTTGTTATAAATAAAAAATTAAAACAAAAAATGAATAATAAAGTATAAACAATCCCGAATAAAAAAATTTATAAAAAAATAGTTTAGCAGATCGCTAAACTATTTTTGTTTTAAAACTTAAATATTAAGCAGCAACTCTTGCAAGAGTTATAATAGTTGTAGATGGTTCATCTTTACTAAATGTTGTCAAACAATATAGTTATTTTATTCTGATGTTTCTTGTGTTGGGAGTGGGGCAGTAATCTGTGGTGTTGATGCTAACTCGCTTCTATCTTTTTTATAATATTTAACAATTGAAACTATTTCAATTATAATTAAAATCAACTCGCCGGTTGTTGCAACAATAGAGTAATGAAGAATATTATAGATAACCCATAGTATACTGCAAATTAACATTGACCATCTATAAAAGCCAATGTTTTTTTGCCAAAGGCTATATGTAAAAATGACGCCAGCAATTAAAGCAAAACATTCAACCCACGAACTAAAAGCATGAATAGAACAAACAAGCAAAGCTGCAAGGCAAACAATCAAAGCATTTAATAAATGTTTACTGTTAAATTTTTCATCAAGATAAAACCAGAGCCCACGCGCAGCCCCTATTATGTTAATATACATTCCAACACTTGCGCCTAAGAGTAAATAGTGAAAGAAAAAGAATATTGAACAGCCAATATTTAAAATCAGAATTTTGACTTTGCTTTTAATAAACATAGTTGTCATTAAGGCAACATAGGCAAAAAGGGCGAATATTTGAGATATGATATATGAGGTTGTAAACATAACTAGTTTTTATTATATTCAAAAAAATTCCCTAAGGCAATTGTTTACCTTAGGGTTTAATTTTTTGTTATAGACTACATATTTGTGTCTTCCATTGTTTTAGAAACTGTTCGTTGTTGTTTTGCAAATTCGCGAGCCTTTTTATTTTCTTGCGTTGTTGCCTTTTTGCCAATTTCACCAGGTTCATTGATTGTAACTTGAGGGAATGGAATGCAAACATTATTTTCATCAAACAACATTTTTATTTCACGATTTAACGCTCTTTGAACAACAAAGTAATCTGATTCTTTAACTGTTGCAATAAAGAGAAGATTAACGCTTGATTCGCCTAAGCTATCAACACCTTTATAATAAGGGCCTTCAACGATTTCAGGAATTGCTTGTTTAATTCTTTCAAGGTTGTTTTTAATTAAAAGTTCAACTTGAGGGATTGATTCACGATAGTCAATTCCAACAACACAGGTTGTAACTGAAAGTTCTTTTGATTGGTTAATAATTGAAGAAACGGCGCTGTTGTTTATGATTTTAATATTTCCTTGCCAGTCAATAACCTTAGTTGTTCTGATTCCAATTTCATCAACCGTTCCACGCCAGCCGTCAATGATAACGATATCTCCAACTTGATATTCACCTTCAAACACGATAAAGATTCCGGCAATAATATCGCTGATTAAACTTTGAGCACCAAGGCCGATAACTAGGCTAAGAAGTCCGGCACTTGCAAGAAGAGTAGCAGTGTCAACACCAAAGGCATTTAAGATTAACATAATAGCAATAATAGCAATTAAATATTTAATGAAGCTATTAACGAGTTTAACAATTGTTGAACCACGATTGTTTCTTGCTAAAATCTTTTTAAGCAAAGACCTAATGCCAACGCTTAATAACCAGCAGATTGTTATTATTTGAATTGTTTTTAGCAAGGCAGGAATTTTATTATATAGCCCATTTAAAAAAGTGTTAGTTGAAATTGCCTTGTTAAAAACTGAGGCTTCACCAAAAACATAGC